>CBIHLW010000062.1:0-10447 GCA_966210755.1 uncultured bacterium | reverse complement strand
AGAAATAACGATGATCACATAGATGGCCTGGCACCCGGTAAAAGAGAAGCCGCAAAAAAATAATGCCCGAATAAACCGGACTTATTAATAACGTGCAAACAGGAAAGAGCCGGGCAGGTTTGAAAATACAACAAACGCCAGGAGTCAGAATGGCTGGGGTTAATGCATTCCTGTTAGATGGCCTTACTGAACAGGGATGTATTGACACCGGCATTCCTTTGCAGTTTCATATCAAATGCACTGCAAATATTGCGTATAAAAAAATGTCCCTGTTGTGTGAGTGCGAGGCCATGATGGTCCCACAACACCAGTCCGTCCTTTTCAAATTCTGCGAACCTGGGAAAACTGTATTGCTGAAGCAGAGGCAGGTCCTTCTCATCAAAAACAGTATATCCTTTACAGCTGATCTCAAGAATATATTTCCTGAACGCCATGTCTTCACTGCTCAGGAAATAACCTTTTCGAATAGCCAGTTTACCCGAGTTGATCCTGGTGTAGTAGTCGTGCAGGGCTTTTTCATTCTGGGCAAAAGCATTGCCGGTATCGCTTATGGCCGATACACCCATTGCTAATACAAACCTGGATGATTGTGTAGTGTATCCCATAAAATTCCTGTGCAGGCGGCCTTCATTCCAGGCTTTATATAATTCATCTGTTTGCAGGGCAAAATGATCCATGCCTATATCTGCATATCCATTCTTCATTAACAGTTCCTTTCCTTTCAGATACAACAGGATCTTTTCTTCAGCACCTGGCAGATCTGTTTCATCAAACAAACGCTGGGATTTACTAACCCAGGGTACATGCGCATAGCTATAGAATGCAATGCGGTCGGGCTTTAAGCCAATCACCTGGTTGATCGTTCTCTCAATGCTTTCAAGTGTTTGCAAGGGAAGACCGTAGATCAGGTCAAAATTTACGGATGTAAAACCCGCTGCTCTCGCATTTTCTGTAGCTCTTTTTACATTTTCAAAGGGCTGGATGCGATTAATGACCTTTTGAACCAGGGGATCGTTATCCTGAACGCCATAACTGATCCGCCTGAATCCGAGTGAATACAATACGCTTATATGTTCAGTTGTGGTATTGTTAGGATGGCCTTCAATGCTGAATTCATGTCTCGGATGGATGATACAGCTCTTCAGGATGAGGGAAAGGAGCCTGCCCAGGTTTTTTGGCGAAAAGAAAGTGGGCGTTCCACCGCCCAGGTGAAGCTCACGGATCACCGGGGTTTGTTTCATGAGCCTGCGATAAAGGTTCCATTCCTTTTCCAGTACATTAAGGTATTCTTCCTCCACGTTGTGGTTGGTGGTGATCTTTTTATTACACCCGCAATAAGTACATAAAGACTCGCAGAACGGAAGATGGATATAGATGCTGATACCATCCACGTGATTTTCTTCACTGAACCTGGTGGTGAAATGGTTTTGCCATTGGTCCTTATTCACCTCCTCATCCCAATAGGGTATGGTTGGATAGCTGGTATACCGGGGTACCGGGTGGTTGTACTTACGTACCAGCAATGAATTAACTACTTCACTTTCCATTAGTCAAATGTAAAATTTGAGCAACGTCCCTGACATGACCTTTGTTAGGATGAAGGGAGAGATTGGTCAGGGTTGGGTGTAGTTAACCGGTTAACCGGAGCAGCTGTCAACAAATTCAATATAATAAATTCTTAAGCCTTTCCACATTATTGACAATGATCTTACCGCTTTTGATATCGATATGTTTTTCCGCTTTGAAATCGCTGAGTGTTCTGATCAGGGATTCGGTTGCCGTACCTACATACTGAGCGATATCCTCCCTTGAAATTTCAATCGGGTTGGTCTGTTCCTTCAGCTTGAATTTTTCCACTATATCAACAAGGGCCCTGGCAACACGTTTTCGCAAAGAACTATAGGCCAGGTTGAGCAGCCGTTCTTCTTTTTCTTTTACATTCTGCGTAATGATGTGAATGAATTTGGAAGCAATGCTGATATCGCTGTATACCATCTTCTGAAAATCATCTCTCGGGATCTGCATGATCTCGGCTTCTTCCAGCACACTGGCACTGTCATCGTAATTGGTATCTCCGATCAAAGCTGTATATCCAATAAAGTCTCCTTCACTGTATAAATTGGTGATGTATTCCTTTCCATCCTCATGAGCTTTAAAGGCTTTAACCTTTCCCTTCATCAGGTAAAAAAGAAACCGCGGACGTTTTCCTTCCTGGTACAGCATTTTCTTTTTATCATATACTTCTACCTCGTATTGCTCCGACAATTGCTGAATAAGGCCTGTGCTTTTAACGTCTTTAAGAAACTGGTTCAGCCCCTGGGGATTGGCAGCATACTGCTGGTCGAGTATCTGGGTCTTTTTTAACCGGATCTCTACCGCATTCAACAATTCAATATCATCAAAAGGTTTTGTGATATAATCATCAGCGCCCATTTCCATTCCTTTTCTAAAATCACTTCTTTCTGTTTTTGCAGTAAGAAATATGAAAGGGATGTACTGCGTGTCGGGATTCTTACGTAACAGATGTAATACGCCATAACCATCCAGCTCGGGCATCATAATATCGCACACAATTACCGATGGCTTCTCTCGTACCGCAACTTCAACTCCCCTCCTGCCATTTTCGGCTGTAAAGGTTTTATAGCCGGCAAGTTCAAGGATCTCCGCAGTATTTTCTCTGATATCATTGTTATCATCAATTACCAGAATAGTTTTGCTCATTTGTTTCAGGTTTTACAGGTATTTTAAAAGTTATTTTTGTTCCTTTTCCAATAGCGCTCTCCAATTGCACCTCGCCCTGCAGCAGATCTAAATAGCGTTTCACAATATGGAGTCCAAGGCCGGTACCCTGAATATTGATCACATTATTACCGCGGAAAAAAGAAGTGAACAGGTGTTGCTGGTCTTCAATTGAAATACCAATGCCCTCATCTGTTACCGACACTTCTGCAAAATCATCATCGATCTTACTTTTCACATAAATTTTTCCGGATTCATTTGAGAATTTTATGGCATTGGAAACCAAATTTATCACAATGTTCCTGATCATCTTTTTATCACTGGTCATTGTTTCCACGCCGCTATGCTCATAATCAATATGCTGGTTCTGCCTGGCGAGGCCGCTCATTTCTTCAACAATATCCTGCAGTATTTCTTTCAGGTTTAATAGATTGAAGGAAGTGCCTACTTTTCCTTCGTCCAGCTTACCCAATGATAGAAAATCTTCCAACAGATCATTCAGGTGTTTTACCGAACCTTTGATCTTATCGATATGCCTGTTCCGTTTTTCCTGCTCTTCAGTTTTAGTGTATTTTGCAAGAAGAGATGCAGATGACAACACCGTACTTAAAGGTGTTCTGAATTCATGGGAGGCCATGGAAACAAACCGGCTTTTGATCTCATTCAATTGCCTTTCCTTGTCAAGCGCCTCACTTAATTCCAACTGCGATTGCTCCAGTCTTTGCAGGGCTTCTTTTAGTATGGTGGTTCTTTCCTCAACTTTTGCTTCCAGTTCAGCGTTCAGTTTCCTCATTTCTGATGTCACTCTTTCCAGCTGCTCCTGCTGCTTCAGCATGCTTTTTTCTATTTCCTTGCGGTGCGTTATATCTACAATAAAAGCGATCACATACCTTTCCCCGTTTTGAATATAGGTACTCAGACTCACTTCCAGCGGGATGTGCTGGCCATCTTTTTTTGCACCAAAAAGGTCACGACCGTGACCCATGACCCTGTTTTGAGGATGTTCAAAAAATTCATCTCTCAATTTTTCATGGCCCCGGCGATAATGCTGTGGCAGAAGTTTTTCAACAGCCTGCCCTTTTAATTCCTCTTCTGAATAGCCAAACATGCGGCAGGCAGAAGGGTTAACCAGTATGATCTCTCCCTCCTGGTTGGTTACTACAAAACCTTCCGTAGCATTCTCAAATAATGAAGTGATATGTGATTGTTCAAATTGGTGCATGTGATAATCTAACTTTCTGCTTTATCATTTCCAAAAAATTCAGAACTAACATCCAGTGCTGCAAACTTAATCATGTTTATAATTGCAGCAACGCCCTTTCCATTTCCATGGCCCTGGGGAACAGTATATTATGTTCCAGGTATGTATGCTGCGCCAGGTCCTGCTCAAGATCCTTCAGCCTGTGGTGGATCACCTGGCACCTGATGCAGGATGAAGCAGTTCCACTATAATCAGTGATATGTTTCTGCAGCTCCTTAAGTATTTCATTCAGTTTGCGGTGGTCGGGCTCAATAGTATGAAGCGGCTTTCTTAAAGTCCGTACAAAGAGGCTACCATAAGTTTCCTTTCTTGAGTAAGCATTTTCAATTTGCCTCATGTAAGGAAAGATTATTTCTTCTTCCTGCCTGGTGTGATAAAATTTTGTTGATGCCATTTCATCAAAGATCATGGTTGCGCCTCCAGGTTCAGGAAAGTTCCCCTTATGGCATTCGTCCAGGGCTTTGAGGTCTGAAGCCAGTGCAGGTAAGGCGTTGTTGAGATAAGCGTGGTGAACGTTTACTATATAATCAATCAGAAAACCGATACTCCATTTTTCAAATTCAAGGTTGCTGGAAATACTGATGTTCCTGGTGGCTTTCCTGAGTTCCGCCATGATGGTATCGGCTTCCAGGTTATTTTTTAAGCAAACTTCAAACAGGGAGATATTATCATCCATGTAATATTTTATTCCATAACGGTGAAACACATCCGCAGTGCGGTAATCCGCTTTTACTATATTACTTACCTTAGATGAAATATTGATCACGGGAATGTTCATAATGCAGGTATAATTTTTTTGAGGCTTTTTTGAGAGGAAAGGCTTAATAAAAATTCTCCGTTATGACCGTTGATCAGGTCATCAATTGTTGTAGACTCCATCAGGTGTTTCAATTCATTCCGGACGGTTACTATATGGTAATGTAAAGGGCATGGATTTTGCAAATTACATTCATTCAATTGCAAGGCGCAATTGCGGAAATGGGCATCGCCATCGGTAATCATCAGTACCCTGAAAATTGTAGTGGAAATGGTTTGTTCATTGACATAGAATCCACCACGGGGCCCCTTACCTGAACCAAGGATCCCCTGCTTTGCCAGGTTTTTCAATACTTTACTCATGAAAAAGCGGGGTACCGATAATAGTGATGCAATTTCATCCACATGTATCCTGGGTTTTTCATTCCGCAAAAAAACGATAACCAGAATACCCCGTAAAGCGTATCCGAAAGATTTTGAAAACATAAATGGCTTTAATTGAAGTCTTCAAAGCTATTCATCCAACTTCCGGTGAACCTGACCAATATCATTTAAATGGATGATGATGGTCACGGAGGAAAGCACCGGGCACGAATACTTTTGACCCATTAAAGACATTCAAGTCTTTTTTAACCATAAATCAGCATAACATGAAAAGAGCAATTTTAGCAACAGCTTTACTATTTACAACGGCTTTATTCGTAGTAAGCTGTTCCGATGGAGCAGACAACTCTGATGCCTCAACTCCAACAGAAACAGCAAACTCAACAGAAGATGATAATGAAGTTCATGGCACCATGGTCCAGCCAGGCGAAGTTGAGTTGACCACTCCCCTGAACCAGGAATGGGTTGCTGCCGGTAAGAGTATTTACGATTTGAAATGCCAGAGCTGTCATAAACTTAATGATGAGAAAGTGGTTGGCCCGGGTTGGAAAGGTGTTACCACTAGAAGGGAACCCCATTGGATCATGAATATGATCACCAATGTTGATATGATGCTGGAAAAAGATCCTGAAGCCCAAAAACTTCTGGAACAGTGTCTGGTTCGTATGCCAAACCAGAATATCAGTAAAGATGATGCCAGGCACATACTGGAATTCATGCGCAGTAATGATGGCGTTCAATAGATTTTTTTTATCCAATTAATAAATGCTCAAGTATATGACGTTTTCTTCCACCAGAGTCTTAGGTGCAGCCTTAATTTTAGCTGCAGCCGGAATAGTTTACAGCTGTAAACCAAAAACAGCACAGTCCGCAGCCGGTGGCGATGCCTCTAAAGCCTATATCGCCCCCGGTAAGTATGATGAATTCTATAATATTGTTTCAGGCGGTTTCAATGGCCAGATCGGTATTTACGGAATTCCCTCCGGCCGCCTTTTTAGAATCGTACCCGTATTTTCAGTGAGCCCCGAAAGTGGTTATGGTTATACCGAGGAAACCAAACCCATGCTGAATACTTCACATGGATTTGTTCCCTGGGACGACCAGCATCATATTGCTCTTTCTCAAACAAAAGGCGAGCATGATGGACGGTGGGCTTTTGCCAATGGTAACAACACACCCAGGCTGGCCCGGGTTGACCTTACCACTTTCCGCACAGCTGAAATTCTTGAAATTCCAAACAGTGCCGGTAACCACGCCTCTCCTTTCATTACAGAAAATTCAGAATACGTTGTTGCTGCAACCCGTTTCAGTGTTCCTCTTGACGACCAGAACCAGGATGTACCTATCAATACTTATAAACAGAATTTTAAAGGATCGATCAGTTTTGTTTCAGTAAACCCATCCTCGGGTGAAATGAACATTGCTTTCCAGATCCGCACCCCTGGTGTAAATTTCGATCTTTCCCGTGCGGGTAAGGGTAAATCGCATGGCTGGTTCTTCTTCAGTTGCTATAATTCAGAAAAGGCCAATACCTTATTGGAAGTAAATGCTTCTGCAAGGGATAAGGATTTCATTATGGCTGTTAACTGGAAGAAAGCAGAAGAATATGTAAAAGCAGGTAAAGCAAAAAAACAGGCTGTAAGGTATGCGCACAACGTATACGATGAAGCAACCCATTCTGCAACTTCTACCATCAAAACAGAAGTTTTAGTACTGGATCCGGCCGATTGTCCCGACATGCTTTATATGATCCCCTGTCCAAAATCACCGCACGGAACGGATACGGATCCTACGGGAGAATACATTGTAGCCTCAGGAAAACTGGCTGCAACCATTCCTGTATTTTCATTCACCAAATTCCAGCAGGCCATTGCCAACAAAACATTTGATGGCAATTATGATGGCATTCCTGTTATCAAGTACGAAGCAGCTTTGCATGGTGAAGTTGCCAAACCAGGTCTTGGTCCTTTGCACACGGAATTTGATGGAAACGGTAACGCCTATACATCCATGTTCGTGTCTTCAGAAATTGTAAAGTGGAGACTTAGTGACCTTAAGGTTCTTGACCGGGTACCCACTTATTATTCTATCGGACACCTGTCAGTTCCCGGTGGTCCAACAGCAAAACCACATGGTAAATACGTGATCGCATATAACAAGATCACCAAAGACCGTTACCTTCCAACAGGTCCTGAGCTTACCCAAAGTGCACAGCTCTATGATATCACCGGTGAAAAAATGAAACTCATTCTTGATTTCCCAACAACTGGTGAACCACACTATGCAGAAGCTATTCCGGCATCATTGCTGATGAAAAAACAAAAAAAGATCTATAAGATCGAGGAAAACGCCCATCCCTTTGTTGCCAAAGGTGAAGGCCAGATGAAAGTAGAACGCCGTGGCAACCAGGTGCATGTGTGGATGACAGCCATCCGCTCTCACCTTACACCAGATAATATTGAAGGTGTGAAAGTTGGAGATGAAGTGTATTTCCATGTTACCAATCTGGAACAGGACTGGGATGTTCCGCACGGATTTGCCATTAAGGGAGCACCTACGGCAGAAATGCTTGTCATGCCAGGTGAAACCCAAACACTGATGTTCAAACCACTTAAACCAGGTATGTATCCTTTCTATTGCACTGACTTCTGTTCAGCATTGCACCAGGAAATGTCGGGTTACCTAAGGGTATCTCCTGCAGGCAGTAATGTTCCACTGTTATTCAGTACCGGAACCAACCAGCCTGCTGCTACAACCAATAATACAAAACCGTCAGGTCAGGCTACTGATTCTGTACGTTAATAATCCGCAGTTCCCTTGAAAAAGGGAACTGCTTTCAATCAAACTAACTGTTATATGAAAAAGATTTTTTCCATGGTATTCGCCATCATGAGCATTACATTTATTTCCTGCTCAAATGAACAGGGGAGCCATACTGAAACAAATGCAGGCATAACCCATCAGGGTGGTCAGGATGCAGTGATAGATGATGAATCTCAAAAGGATGTTGTAAAAGTGGCTGCTGGCTCAAATGATCATACCACCCTGGTGGCTGCAGTGAAACAGGCAGAACTGGTAGATGATCTTTCCAATGCAGGTCCCTTTACTGTATTTGCACCCACCAATGCCGCTTTTGATAAAGTACCAAAAGAAACTTTAGACGCACTGATGAATGATGAAAACAAATCCGGCCTGCAAAATATTCTCCAGTATCATGTTTATGTAGGTGTATTAAAGCCGGAGTATATGCAGGATGGCCAAACCTTTAACCAGGTGAATGGAGAAAATGTAACGATCAAAAAAAATGGTGACAGGATAACCGTGAATGGAGCAAATATTGTGGCCTCCATTCCAGCATCAAATGGTATTATCCATGTAATTGATGCAGTACTGTTACCTCCACAGAAATAACTGACCGAGGTTTCATTGTACAATTTGTTCCGGGGCCGCTCGGGGTCCCGGAATTTTTTTTAAAGAAGATCACTATGAAAAAAATGAGCACGATTTCCAGGATCATCATTGCTATTGCATCCCTTAGCCTGATTGTAACTTATTTTGTACCGGTCTGGTTCATTTACCTGATAGCACCGCAATATCCCGAAGGTTTAACCATGTACATATGGCTTGATAAGCTTTCCGGACAGGTTGAGATCATAAACGGATTGAATCACTACATCGGCATGAAGCATATCAATGCAGACATGTTCCCTGAATTTAATTTCCTCATTTACATAGTGGGCTTTTTTATCCTGTATGGATTGGCGATTGCCATTACCGGAAGCAGAAAACTGCTTTTTTCCTACCTCATTGTCATAGTTCTCTTTGCCGTTGCTGCCCTTGTTGATTTTTATATGTGGGGTTATAAATATGGTCATGAACTCGACCCTACGGCTCCCATCCAGGTACCCGGCCTTTCTTATCAGCCCCCTGTGATCGGACATAAAGAATTGCTGAACTTTGATGCCTTTTCCTATCCCGATACCGGTGGCTGGTTCATCATTGTATCGAGCATCCTGTTCTTCGTGATCTGGTTCTATGAATGGCGCAAAAACAGGAAAACTAAAAAAACTACAGATTCACAAATGAAAACTTCAAAGATCGTTACCAGTGTTGCCGCATCTGTGATCCTCATCAGCTGTAACCCCAAACCCGAACCCATAAAATATGGTACAGATAATTGTACCGAATGTAAGATGACCATTATGGATGCCAGATTCGGGGGTGAGATCGTTTCCAAAAAAGGTAAGATCTTTAAGTTTGATGATGCACATTGCATGGCTGCTTTTATGGAAAAGCGGGGAATTGAATTGAAGAACATCCATAAAACCTTATTGAGCGATTATAATAAAATAGATAATATACTGAATGTGTATACTGCAATATTTGTATTTAGCAGTATGCTTACATGTCAAATGGGAAGTAATGCTGCCGCTTTTGCCTCTAAAGCAGAAGCAGAGCACAAAGCCAATGAAACAGATGGCAAAGTAACAGACTGGGCTACCCTTTTTAATATCATCAAATAATCACTGAAAGAAATTGAAAGTTCTTCTGATCATACTGGCTATTTCCATTTCCATTCCTTCCCTGGCGCATACCATTGTTGTGGGAAAGAACCAGGTGATCAATACTTTGAAAAAAGGAATTGAGCTTGCCGGCAATGGAGATACCATCCTCTTGCAAAAAGGAACTTACCGGGAAGGAAATATTGTTTTATCCAAACCGGTGCACCTGATAGGGGTAGACTATCCCGTGATTGATGGGGAAGACAAATTCGAGATCCTCACCATCAGTGGTGAAAGGATCGTAATAAGAGGAATACATTTCAGCCGGTCGGGCTATTCTTCGATGAATGACTACGCTGCTGTAAAAATAATTGACGCGAAGTATGTTGTTATTGAAAACAACATCATATCAGATTCTTATTTTGCCATTCATGTAGCCAACTCCAGCCACTCCATCATCAGTAATAACAATATCAACAGCAAGGCTAACAAATCGGAACACACATCGGGAAATGGAGTGCACCTGTGGAAGTGCAATAATATGGTTGTTGAGGATAACGAGATCTCAGGACACCGCGATGGTATTTATTTTGAATTTGTAACCCATTCCTTCATATCCCGTAATATCAGTACAAAAAATATCAGGTATGGCCTGCATTTTATGTTTTCCAACAATGACACGTACATGGAAAATACATTTAGTGAGAACGGGGCCGGTGTTGCGGTGATGTATTCCAATAAAGTACTTATGATGAAAAATAATTTCGACAGGAACTGGGGAGCCAGTTCATATGGCATCCTGTTG
>CBIHLW010000061.1:0-10621 GCA_966210755.1 uncultured bacterium | reverse complement strand
TTTGCCTTTTAATTTTTCCCAGTGCTGACAACAACCGAAATACTTAAAAAAGTTCGCGAGCTCGAGATAAAGAGCAAGAAACTGACCAGTGACCTTTTCACCGGGGAATACCATAGTGCTTTTAAGGGAAGGGGCATGTCTTTTAAGGAAGTGCGTGAATATTCGGCGGGAGATGATATCCGGTTTATTGACTGGAATGTATCGGCACGCTTTGGTCACCCATTCAGTAAAGTGTTTGAAGAAGAGCGGGAGCTGACGGTAATGTTACTTGTAGATGTAAGCGCAAGCGCCCTGTTTGGAACGGTCAATGCAACAAAACGGGACATATCGATTGAAATTGCAGCCGTACTTTCTTTTTCGGCTGTAAATAACAGTGATAAAATTGGTGTGATCTTTTATAGTGACCGGGTAGAAAAATATATTCCGCCTAAAAAAGGCAAGCAGCATGCTCTTTATATTTTACGTCAATTATTGTCAGTGGAACCTAAAAGTAAATCCACACAGTTAAGCACTGCACTGCGGTATTTTAATAATACAACAAGGCAAAAAAGTATTGCATTTGTTTTAAGTGATTTTATAGATGCTGATTATGGCGATGCTTTAAGAGTGGTAAGTAACCGTCATGATGTGGTAGGAATCAAATTATATGATAAGATGGACCGTCTGCTTCCTGATGTAGGCATGTTGCGTATTGAGGATGCTGAAACAGGAAAGCAAAAATGGATAGATACGGGAAGTGATTTTGTGAAATTTGAGTATGAAAAGGAATTCTTCAGAATAACCGATTATTCAAATGATACTTTCAGGCGGGCAGGATGCGACCTGCTGCATGTAAGAACCGATGAAGATTACGTAAAAGTGTTACAACGATTTTTTATCAGCAGGAATAAATAATGAAAAACCTTTCTCTTCTGATTTTTTTCAAGATGTTACTGATCTGTGGTCATTCGCAGGAAGTAGATGCAGTGGCGGATAAAACCGCCATCCTGATCGGAGAACAATTAAAACTTGAATTGAGAGCCGAATTCAAAAAAGGCCAGGCTGTTAAATGGATGGAGGTGGATAGTATGGCAGGATTTGAGATTTTGAATAGTTCGGAAATTGATACCCAGCTTACAGAACTCAGTACCATTCTAACCCAGAAGATCATTCTCACCAGCTGGGATTCAGGTGAATGGAAGATCCCTTCATTCATACTAAACAGGTCGCGGACCAAACCAATCACCATTACAGTTTCCTTTACTGAAATGGATCCTAACAAACCCTATAATGAAATAAAAGCGATCATTCCTGTGCAAAGGCCAGGAACCTATAACTGGTGGTGGTACTTCATCTTCGGTGCAATATTGGCAGGGCTATTCTTTTTGTTCTTCCCCTCATCCAGGAAGAACATTGTAAAAAAAGATCCCGAACCTGTAGATGCTTATAAGGATGCTATTTACAAACTTGACAATTTGAAAGTAAATGATGCGTTGGACCATAAAAAATTTCATACTGAACTGATCCATATTTTCAGGCAATACCTGCACAGGAAAAAAAACATCCATTCATTTTCTAAAACCACGGGTGACCTTGTGATCCAGATAAAAAGCCTTCAATTGCCTCAAAAGGAATACACACAATTATCACAGGCATTGCAGATCAGTGATATGGTAAAATTTGCAAAATACCAGCCTTTACCGGAGGAAAATCAACAAGCCATAATAACCATCAGGGAAAACATTGACATCATTGAGAATTTAAACCATGCTGTATAACTGGCTGCGCGATATAGAATTTAAAAATGAATGGGTTCTACCCATATTGCTTGTTATGCCCCTGCTAGCCTGGTATTATTACCGTACGGGTACTTTCAGGAAATCTACTTTTAAAGTCACAACATCAGAGGCCTTTAAAATCAGGACGGTTAAAAATACTTTGTTTAATCTGCCTTTCTGGTTGCGGTTGCTCTCTATTGGATGTATCATTCTTGCCCTTGCCCGGCCGCAGATAAAAGATGTTCAGACCAGGGCTACCGGTCAGGGAATTGATATCATTTTGTGTATGGATGTAAGTGGAAGCATGACCACAACAGATTTCACTCCATCCCGACTGGCTGTTGCCAAACAAATGGCTGCAGAATTCGTAAGTCAGCGTCCGGTTGATCAGATAGGGCTGGTGATCTTTCAGGGAGAAAGTTTTACCCAGTTCCCATTGACAACCGATCATGCCGCTTTACTTGAGCAGATCAGCCATCTCAGAAGCGGGATGCTTATAGATGGTACCGCCATTGGAGAAGGTTTAGCCACTTCGGTAGAGAGACTGGCGTCCAGCAAATCAAGAAGCAAGGTTGTGATACTGCTAACCGATGGGAATGAACAACCATCTTCACAAAGACTGATAGATCCCTATACTGCACTTGAAATTGCAAAAGCGAAAAATGTGAAAGTATATACCATCGGCATGGGTGTGGCTGGAGTGAAAGCAGTGGAAGAAAAAGGCGCCCTGCAGGGTGAGAATACTTTTTTGGATGAGGATTTATTAAAACGTATCGCCACCGAAACAGGTGGTGAATATTACAGGGCAACGGACAATGAAAGCCTGCTGAATGTTTATAACCAGATTGACAGGCTTGAAAAATCGGAAATTGATATAGTAACCAAAACAAGATTTCAGGAGCAGTTCATGTATTTTATAATGGCTGCACTATTCTTCGTTTCATTGGACATAATTTTGAGATATACTTATTTACGATCATTTCCTTAATTATGAAGGGTATTGTTTACAGGTCTACGGGCAGCTGGTATTATATTAAAGACGAAGAAAATAGTTTTCGCAATGGCCGTATCAAGGGAGTAATGAAGCTGGATGGTATTACTTCAACCAATCCTATAGCAGTGGGCGACAGGGTTGAATTTAATGATGAAGGAGCGGAGGGCGCCGTGATCATAACTAAAATTGAAGACAGGAAAAATTACATCAACCGGCAGTCGCCAAGGCATAAGCACCAGCAGCATATTGTGGCTTCAAATCTTGATCAGTCCTTATTACTGGCCACCGTAAAAGAACCCAGGACCTCTCAGGGATTTATCGACCGTTTTCTGGTAGTGTGCGAAATGTACCACGTACCTGCCATTATACTTTTTAATAAGACTGACCTTTACAAAGAAAAAGAATTTGCATTGCTCAGTTATTTCCAGGAAGTATATGAGCAAATTGGTTACCGGGTAATGAGCATGAGCCTTGTTGATAACAAAGGCATAGAAAACGTAGCGGATCTGCTGAAGGGAAAAACTACCCTGATCAGCGGACATAGTGGTGTGGGGAAATCTTCATTCATCAATACCATCGTTCCCGAACTGGCCATAAAAACCCAGGATGTAAGCGGATGGAGTGGTAAAGGCCAGCATACAACCACCTTTGCTGAAATGTATGACCTGCCATCAGGAGGCCGCATCATTGATACACCGGGTATGAAAGAATTTGGACTGGTTGGTATAGAACGCCAGGAACTATCAGGTTACTTCCCTGAAATGCGGCAAAGATTGAATAACTGCCAGTTCAATAATTGCATGCACGTTAATGAACCTGGTTGTGCAATAAAAGATGCAGTAGTGGAAGGGCTTATCAATGAGGACAGGTATGTGAGCTATGTGAATATACTCGACTCCATTAAAGAGCAGAACTGGGATTAAGAATGTAAGGGCTATAGCTTTTAAGCAATACGCTTTCTGGTATCAACCGTAAGCAATTTCGTTTCAAGAACGTTCGCCAGTTCCACCACAGCTTTGTTATCTCTTTTACGAGCATCCTTTGTTTTTGTTGGAAAAACTGAAATGCCATTGTAAATGCTGTATTGAAGGGTCAATGCGTTGTGACCTAAAACGAAATCCCAGCTGATGGCATCAAAGTCATCTTCTTTATTGGTGAAGATCACTTTAAGATCATCGCTTAAGATATCAGCTATCTGGTAAAATCTTTTCAAACCGCCATCATCATCAATGACAGCTTCTGTACAACCTAAAGTTGTTCGTAGGGTGAGGCTCATAAGAAAACCTTTTTAATTAATAAACAATCTTACTATAAGACAACAAATCAAACCGTTTTGTTGCATTATGCAATTGTTATGCCTTGAATTTTCCTGCCTTTCTTTGTTCTTTTTTGGACATGTCGAGTGCTTTCTCGGCACCTACATTGCGTCCATTATTACCACACCCATACTTCGGCTGAAATAAACTGCATGAAGAAACAAATAATGATAAACTGAGAAGGTAAATTGTGTAGCGTACAGCTTTCATTTGATAACGGTTTATATAAAGATAAAAGGAAATGCCGAAGTTTAAAATTGTTCCCCGGCAATATTTACCGATTCAAACCATTTTGCATAGCCTACATAGTTGTTGGCTATCCTATTGATCTCACCTTCAACCTTTTCGGTAGAAATATCTTTAACTTTTTTTGCTGGAATTCCTGCATAAACCGCTCCCTGTTCACAAATGGTTCCTTCAAGCACCACGGCCCCTGCCGCAATTATGGTGTTGCTGTGAATCACTGCATTGTCCATAATTATGGCGCCCATTCCAATCAATACATTGTCATGAACCTGGCAACCGTGAACAATTGCATTGTGGCCTATTGAAACATTATTGCCGATTAGGGTTTTGGTTCTTTTAAAAGTGCAGTGGATAACGGCTCCATCCTGAATGTTAACTTTATTTCCAATGCGGATGCTGTTCACATCACCTCTTACTACCGTGTTGAACCAGATGCTGCATTCATCTCCCATAATTACATCTCCAACGATAGTAGCATTTGGAGCAATGAAGCAGGTTTTGCCCCATTTTGGAAAATTATCCTCTACCGGAAGTATTAACGCCATTTTTTGGGAACAAAGATGAAGAAATGAGTTGATAAGTAGATGGGCTGATGGGATGTGAGGCTTCTCTCCTTATTAACCGGGCCATTTATCAACTTGTCAACTTTACTTTGCACCATGAATCTGCGGCAATTATTTATTCAACACCTGGCTCAGACCTCATCAGAACCGCTGGCACTGGAAATTGTAAAAGCGGAAGGTTGTGAACTTACGGATGCCTCCGGTAAAAAATACCTTGATCTGATTGGCGGCATCAGTGTAGCCAATATTGGCCACAGCCATCCAAGGGTAATTGAATCGGTTAAAAAACAACTCGACGCTTATATGCATGTGATGGTGTATGGTGAATTTGTGCAAAGCCCGCAGGTTCAATATGCAAAACTCCTGACAGACCATTTGCCAGCTTCTCTCAACACCGTATATTTTACCAATTCAGGAGCTGAAGCAGTGGAAGGCGCAATGAAACTTGCAAAAAGAGTTAGCAACCGGACGGAGATCGTTTGCTTTAATAATTCTTACCATGGATCAACCCAGGGTGCGCTAAGCATGATCGGGAGTGAATACTGGCGCAATGCATTCAGGCCTTTATTACCGGGAATACATCGTTTGGATTATAATTCTTTTGATGACCTGAATTTAATTAATGAGCGCACCGCCTGTGTTATAGCAGAAACCATTCAGGCGGAGGCTGGAATTATCCATCCTTCCGTTGACTGGATGAAAGCCCTGGCCCGCCGCTGCAAGGAAACAGGGACCTTACTTATACTTGACGAAATTCAATCCGGATTTGGCAGAACAGGCAGGCTTTGGGGTTTTGAGAATTTTGAAATTGTGCCCGATGTTTTATTACTTGGCAAAGCCCTGGGTGGGGGCATGCCGCTTGGAGCTTTTATAGCAGATCAAAAATTAATGGCACAGCTAACAGAAAATCCTGTTCTTGGCCATATCACCACTTTTGGAGGTCACCCAATATCGTGCACAGCAGGCATGGAAGCATTCAGGGTTTTAATTGAAGAAGACCTGATAACAGAGGTAAAATCCAAATCAGCAATTTTTAAACAGAAACTGGTTCATAGATCTATCAGGTCAGTAAATTCCTCAGGTTTATGGATGGCAGTTGAATTTGACAGTTTCCAAACCTGTAAAAAAATAATTGACCAATGTATTTCTAAAGGCCTGCTTACCGATTGGTTCCTGTTTTCTGCTCATTGCCTCAGAATTTCCCCGCCATTGACCATTTCAATTGAACAAATAGAGAAAGCCTGCCGGATCATCCTGGATTCCCTGGATCAGCAAGGTCAGTTTTAACTTTCAGGCTTTTGATTATCTTGGCAAAAAACCAAAACAAGATGCTAAGATCCCGTGCCGGCATATTGGTAATATTATTAATTATTGCCTCAACAACTTTTTCCCAACAACAGAAATGGCCAAATACTTTGCTCTGGAAGATCAGTGGTAATGGTTTGGAAAAGCCTTCTTATCTGTATGGCACCATGCACCTGCAGGATAAAAGGCTTTTTCAATTCACTGATTCGGTTTACAGTTCCCTGGAGAAAGTGGATGGTTTTGCATTAGAGATTGATTTTAATGAATTAATGGACAGCATTTTCAAGCGCGGCTTCCGTGAGGCTGAAAACGAAGTGCTGGATAAGGAAGATGTTAAGCTTGATAAGAAAAAAATTGACAGGTCAGTGGATTCAATTATGAAAGAACTGGACCTGGATCCTGAAAGCCTTACAAAAAAAGACCTGAAGAAGATCAGGGATTACAGAATGAACAAGCTTGTGCAGCAGGGAGAGATGAACACTATTGTAGACGGTTATTTATATGGATTGGCATTACGGATGGGGAAATGGGTAGGAGGTATTGAAGATGTTTCGGACCAGTTGGATCTGAAGGATGAGCTGGGCGCAGACCTGTCACCTGAAGAAGTGTTCATGCCGGAGAAAAATTTAAAGAGTGGACTTGAGGAATTAATCAAGATCTACATTAATAGCGACCTTCAAAGCATTGCCGAATATGTTGATGGAAAATACCACCAGGATATAATGGATAAACTGCTTGTACAGAGAAATATAAAAATGGCTAAAAGAATGGACAGCCTCAGTAGCCAGAGGACTATGTTCTTTGCTGTTGGTGGTGCACACCTGCCAGGAGAAACAGGCGTGATCAGTTTATTAAGAGAAAAGGGATTTGTTGTAAGTCCTGTTTTTTCAACACAATCCATTACTCCTGAAAAATATGCGGACAAACTGCAAAAACTCCCATGGCAAAAAGTTGAAAATGAAGCGTACCAGGTTGAGATGCCCGGCATGCCCGGCGAACATGCCATGTTTGGACAGATGCTGAAAATGAAGGTTTATTTTGATCTGCCTTCAATGACCTTTTATATGTCAGGCCATACAATAGGCAGTTCAGGTACAGCCGATATCGATAAGGCCTTTGCCAATATGGCTGATAAGATGGGGAACAAAGAAAAAAAGATAAAAACCAAAAACATTTCCTATGGCGAAATAAAAGGAAAGGAGGGCAGTTTTGATACACAAAGTGGCGCATTAAGGATGCGGATGATGAAGAAAAATAATTCTGTTTACTTTTTGATGGTAGTATCAACAAAAAAATCAAACCTGGATAATCAGGATGTAAATAAATACTTTAATTCATTTTTAGCTAAGGAATTCAATGCCTCTGCGGAATGGACAAGGTTTTCCATTCCCGGAAAGGGATTTACAATTGATTTACCCGGCACGCCAAAACCTAATCCTGTTATTGATGAAAAAGCAGAGGGTTCTCAATGGAAGTTTCATACCTATGATCTGGTAGATAACCAGAAAGGCATGTATTACCTGATACAGGTGAGGGAGATTGGAGCAGGATATTATCTTGAGGGAGACAGCTCTTATTTTTCATTATATAAGCAGGATATCTCTTCCAGGTTTGAAAAAATGATTAGCGAAGAGCAGTTTAGTTTCGGAGGATGGCCTGCATTCAGACTTGAGGTTTCATTGAAGCCTGATGCACTTTTCAGAATGTTTAATGTGATCAGGGGAAACCGTGTATATGCAATTGTAGTAGGAGGAAGTGATGGCGCTGATTTCTCTGACGCAGAACTGGCTTTCAGTTCTATCCAGCTTTTGGAATACGAAGAAGAAAGCTGGTCCGACCTGCAAACAGAAAGTTTTTATACAAAAGCGCCAGCTTCTTTTATCAAAAATGCTGTAGACAGCACGCTTGCTTCTTCTGAAGAACACTTCACCAGTTATGATGAGAACACTTCTGTTTCATTTGAGGTTTTTAAAACGGTTGTTTCTCCTTTTTACTGGATTAAAAACGACAGCACTTATTACGATTTGCAGGTAAATGCTTACAAGGACTATAACGATTCTGTTATTCACAAGCAGACTGTGTACAATGGCAACCTGAAAGGAATTGATTACCTGCTGGAAAAAAACAACAACAATACTTTACGCAAGGTCAGGATGTTTGTAAACAAGGATACATTGTATGCACTTGTTGCCTATATCCCAAAGCAAATGAAAGATGACCGGAATGTAAATTTATTTTTCAGTGAGTTTAGTGTGAGGAATGAGGTTATGCCGGTTATCTATGAAAATAAATCAAGGCAATTACTGCAGGCTTTAAGATCTGATGATTCTGCAACATTTTATTCTGCCCTGAGTGTGTTGGAACAGGTGAGCTTTTCAAAAGATGAGTTGCCCATGTTGCATGAGGCGCTTGTTGAATCCTATCAGGAAACTGAAGACTATTATACAGTGAATGATAAGATCTCACAGGTGCTGGAAGATATGGCCGATGGATCTACTTTGAAGTTTATAGAAAAAAATTACCATGGTCTGGAAAATGAAAAAGAGCATCTGAAAATCAATATGCTTCAGGTGCTTGCTCATACCAAAACCCTGGAATCATATGATCTGTTCAAAAGATTGCTGATTGCAGATCCGCCTGCACACGGTAATGCAGATGAGCTGAATTATCCATTACATGATTCGCTCAGTCTCACCAGAACATTATTTCCGGAACTTCTACGCCTTGCTTCAGATTCCATTATGGGCGAAGTGGTGGCTGACGTGGCGCTGGTGTTGCTGGATAGTGCATTGATAACCCGGGTGGATATTTTACCGGCAAGACAAATATTTCTTCAGCAGGCCATATCGAAACTGCAGGCCATCGGAGAAGAAAATGAGAACCAGCCGTTGTTGTACAGGTGGATCGGTATTCTTGGTCATTTGAATGATACTGAGAGTAATGAGGTATTAAAACAGGTTGCAGCACTGGACGACCTGGAATATAAGTATGATGCCATTCTTAAACTGGTAAAAAACAACACAGTTGTTGATGAGAAAGAAATATTGAAGCTTGCGGAAGACAGATCGTACCGAAAATTTATTTACAGTCAGTTAAAGGAACTGGGAAAGCTATCCTTATATCCGGCGAAATATGCAACCCGGATCAGGCTGGCCGAGAGTGAAATGTTTGTAATTGCTTCCGATGATTACGAACCTTCAAAATTGGTTTATCTGGGTGAACGAACTGTTACATTCATGGGGACTAAGCAAAAATTCCTTCTTTTCCAGGTAACATTTGAGGGAGAGGAATTTTCAGAAACTTACCTGGGGATCACAGGGCCTTATGATCTAAAAGGAAAGGATATGCTTACTGATACGGATGCAAGCGGTATTTACTGGGCAGAGGAATTTGAATTACCAAAGCTGGATCTGCAGTTGTCTGAATTACTGAAATCCATGGAAACCTATTTAATTGAGTCCAAAAAATAACCCAGCGAGGATGGCTTCATGTTTATCAAAAAGGGCCAGACCTTAAGCGGGTAAGTGAAAATTCTTTTTATTAAGCTCATCCAGACAACCACAGGGTAAAAAAATTTTGAAATACAAGGTTCATGTGTTTACTTTGTAATTCAAAGTGCTTTATATGACCGATCAAAACCAGCATCTGGATGCGCTCAAAGACATCAGGAGAATGATGCAACGATCCAGCCGTTTCATTTCCTTAAGCGGATTAAGTGGCATTGCTGCAGGCATTTGGGCCCTGATTGGAGCTTATTTTGCTTATGACTGGATCTATGAATTTTCAATTGGTACCGGAAATGATGTATATGGTTTGAGAACATTCGACGACCTGAAAATCAACCTCATTCTTTTGGCTTGTGCAATATTGGTCCTGTCGTTTTTGTCGGCCTTGTTCTTTACCTGGAGGTGGGCTTCAAAAAATAAACTTCCACTTTGGGATCATACATCAAAACAACTTGTTATTAATACGGCTATACCGCTGATTGCCGGTGGATTATTCATTATGGCCATGCTGCAATACAATGAATGGCGTTTTGTAGCACCGGCCTGCCTGATATTCTATGGTGTTGCGCTGGTAAGTGGAAGTAAGTATACCGTTAGTGATATCAGGTATCTGGGTTATATGGAAATTATGCTGGGACTGATCAATACACAATACATAGGAAAGGGACTTTATTTTTGGGCCTTTGGTTTTGGTGTGTTACACATTATTTATGGATTTTTAATGTGGTGGAAATATGAGCGCCGTCCAAATGAAAATATTTAATGCACGAATGGCAGTGAACAATCCCATATCAGGATTAAATAAAACTTTTGATAACCGTGTCCGTCTCGGGGTTATGAGCATACTTGTGGTAAACGACGAGGTGAACTTTAATGACCTTAAACAAATGCTGGAAGTAACGGATGGTAATCTTGCCTCACACCTTCAGACACT
>CBIHLW010000060.1:0-10676 GCA_966210755.1 uncultured bacterium | reverse complement strand
GAATATTTCTGTTAAAAAGATTTTTTAATATCATTTTGAAAAGAAGTCGTTCTCATAGAATGCATATTGTGGCCTGTTTGGACGCGATGGAAAAATGATGAATAAATATTTTCATTCTCCCTGAATGGATTTAAAACTTTCTGTTTACAAAATACCGGCTCACCTGCGTCTTCATGAACATGCCTGAGCCTGCCTGATTGTTTTGTACTCTTTAACAAACCATCATAAAACTTCCTTCTTCAGTTGCAGTCTCATACTAGCTCCATTTAAAAGGAGAATTATTAAAAATTAAAATCAATAAAGCATGAAAAAACTTTTACCTTTTTTAAGTATTGCATTATTCACAGCGGCTGCATGTAACACTGCGCCGGAAAAAACGCGGGTACAGGCAGAACAGCAACAGGCTGATACCACTGGCTTGTCAGCATTCAACGAATGGAAAGCACAGGCTGCTGTTGTTATGGAAGAAGATAATACGGCTCAGTTTATTGCAGAAGCCCCTGCAAAGAAGCAGGTTGTTAAAAGATCTACGGCACGTAAATCTTCTGCTGCTTCGAATAGTTCCTCATCATCGTCAAATAGTTCAGGCAACAATACGGCAAATAATGACCAGGTTGTTTTGAACAATGAATCTGCTGAAGAAGCCAAGGCAGCTGAAAAGAAGGGCTGGAGCAAGGCAGCGAAAGGTGCCGTAATTGGTGGCGTTGCAGGTGCAGCCGGCGGTGCGGCCATCCATAAAAAGAACCGGGTGCTTGGCGCTGTAGTAGGTGCTGTAGTTGGTGCCGGTGGCGGTTATGTAGTAGGCCGTGGAATGGATAAAAAAGACGGACGTTATTTTATACCGGAATAAAGCAATCATAGCAATTTATTAAGGAGCCTGACGGGCTCCTTTTTTGTTTTAAGATTTTTTGGCTCTTTTCTTGCAGTGGCTGATGCGGCAGAAATCATCAAAATCCCTGTAAAAATGATCAACCAGCCTGTCTACAGCCTCAGGTCCAAAGCGCTTGAGCTGGGTATATCCGAAGAAATCTTTTCAATTGCACTTTATATCATCAGCCAGAATAAAAACCTTGTGAATGCAATGGATAATTCTGTTGAAATGGATGATTATATCTACCGTGCCATTTTAAGAGATGCATTCAGCAAACGAAAAGCAAAGGCCGAAACAGATCTATATAATGATGATGATCCACTTTTGCAGATAGAAGCGCAAAAAGACCTTACGGTACTAAGCAGGGAAGAACTGGGTTCTGACCCATTTTACAGGGCCGTGCTACCATTGATCGCCAAAGTGGTGGTACACGAATCCATTTTGCGCTTACATGCAGAAGAGGCCTCAGCCATTATCCTCAAACTTGCAGATTTCAAACGCAAGCACAGGGCAACATCAATTACTGAAGTTATCGTTAAAAGATGTGGTGAAGAGATCGAAGGATTTGCGGCCTGATTATAACACATAATAGAGCCTGCAACCCGGATCAGTTGTAATACCAGAATTGTCTCATTCCCCTTATAATCATTCCAGGAAAAATATTTCAGCATACCAATAATAAGCGGTTCTTATTTATTGGTATTTTTTTTTACAGCATTCCATTTGTTTACATGCACCGGTTTCCTCCGGAATGGCTGGTAATTTAAATTTTCATATCACCTTATTTATTTCAAGGGAAGCATACAACAAGGGCCAGATGCCATCAAAATGTATTATTCGTGCTGAACATCCTAATATTTAATTGTTATTGTTATCAACCAAACTCTTAAATAAAAAGGTGTTATTCTAAAAAAAATGCTACGGTAAGCAGTGCTGTTTCATAGTTGAATATGCCAATAATATCGTTCAAAAAAACTTTAAGATTATCAATTAAAAACTGGCATTGTAGTGGTAATTACACACAAGCGAATTCGGCTGTAACCCGCTACAGGCCTGATTCTTAAAGTTTTCTTACAATACGTCCAATAAGTTCTACACCCCAACAATTCTACGGATATTTGCATTCCGGTATTTCTTAGTCATCATTTAAAATCTCCAATCATCCATGCAGAAAAACTTATTACTTGCCGCCATTATATTATTAACATCATTACTGCTGATCTCGTTTACAAATGCAAAAAATACGGATGTTAAATCCGTTAAGATCGTTAATGATTCTTCTATTTCCGGAGTATCGGAAGAAGCATCTGTGATTGCAGAAGAAGCCAACCTGGCTGATGTTTTATATTCAAGGCTCAATCTTAAAAAACTTGGTCTGTCACAGGAAACGCTTGCATATGCCATCAACGGTTATCAAAGACTTGATGCTGCCGGAAAAGTAAGAAATCCTTACCTCACCATTATTGACATGGGACAATCATCCCGCAAGAAGCGTTTGTATATCATTGATATGGAGAATCAAAAACTTGTCCGCAATACTTTTGTTTCTCATGGAAAGAATTCTGGCCTTGACATGGCTAATTCATTTTCAAATGCTGTTAATTCCAACAAAACCAGCCTTGGTTTTTATATTACCACTAACACCTACCGTGGTAAGCATGGCCTGTCTCTGCGATTGCGCGGAATGGAAGAAGGTTTTAATGATAATGCGGAAGCAAGGGCAATAGTGATGCATGGTGCAAATTATGTAAGCGCAGGAAGGGTGAATACCGGTTACATGGGAAGAAGCCTTGGTTGTCCGGCATTGGCACAGCACGAATCAGCTGAAGTGATCCAGACCGTGAAAAATGGTTCGGTGATGTTTATTTATCATCCAACCAAAAAATATATCAATTCCTCCAGTCTGATCAACGGATAATATTTTCAGATAATAGTAATTTGAGACAGCATGAAATTGGCTGTCTCTTTTTTTTGTATGGTGCTGTCTCTGTCATTTCTTAATGCACAGGAAACAAAGGCAGATGATACCCTCTCCAAATATTTGTTCTATTTACATGGTGGCATTGTTCAGCAACAGGGTGCCAGTGCGGTAAGTAAAACTTTCGGACCTTATCTGTATAACGATATTGTTGATTCACTACGTTCGAAAGGCTTTATAGTACTGAGTGAAGTAAGACCCCATGGAACCGATGAAAAAATATATGCAGGAAAAATAGCCGGTCAGGTTGATTCCCTTCTTAAGACGGGTGTTGGGGCAGGTAATATTGTTATCGCCGGTGCATCGCAAGGCGCCTGGATAGCGTTTGAAGTGGCTTTACTTTTGAAGAATCCTTCCTTGAATTTTGTTGTACTCGGGATCTGCAACAACTATAACATGAATTATTTTTCATCTTACAAAAAACAGCTCTGCGGAAGGTTCTTATCCATTTATGAAAGCAGTGATACCAAACAGTCCTGTGACCTTTTATTAAAAGAAATGAATTGCAAAACCGGTTATACAGAAGTTCAACTGGACATGGGGCTTGGCCATGGGTTTATTTTCAGGCCTTATAAAGAATGGATAGATCCTTTGGTGAAATGGATGGAGTAAAGTATTGGTCTCAGGGTTCAAAGTTATTTTTTACCGGTTGTGATCATGCAGGGTTGAGGATACTGGTTAACCTGATGACAGTTGACGGAACATTGCAATGTGATCGCTATTTCAAATATTGAATATTGATTGTTCATATTTCATTTCCGCCAATAAAAAAAGCCGCCTCATTCCTGGGCGGCTGGTTTTCTTTAGGGATTTATTTAGAAGTTAAAGCCTAAGCCAATCTTAAATGATCTGTTGTAGGCATCAAAGTTCTGGTTGGCATCGAGTTTTGAAAGACCATGGTCGTAAGTAGCGGCTATGTTCAGTCCATTACCAAACTGGTAACCAATTCCACCGGTAAAACCTGCATCCCACCTGTTGAACTGCTCTGTTGCATCCATGGTTTTGTTAAAAAGGTTGAATCCAAGTACGCCTGCCGTGGTACGCAGGTCAGATTTGGCAAGATAGGACAGCTGTGGA
Organism: uncultured bacterium; assembly: GCA_966210755.1. Classification (GTDB taxonomy): domain Bacteria; phylum Bacteroidota; class Bacteroidia; order Chitinophagales; family Chitinophagaceae; genus Flavisolibacter. Next base: position 6,750 of record CBIHLW010000060.1, on the reverse strand, counting down.
CCCGCAAAAATTTGTAAACCTTCCATATTTACTTTTAACATTACAGGAACATCAATATAATGGGAGGTTAACTGTGCTTTTGCATTGGCACCAATAAATTCCATTCCCTTGATACCCAGTTCACCTTTCATTTCATACCCTCTCTGGGTATACCCTATTCCAGGTTCAATGGAAATACTGTTGCCAATTGGAATATTGGTATAGGCACCTGCATAAAAACCCGTTTTGTTATTAGTTACGATCCTTCCATTGGTATAATCAAGCAAATCATTAAGACTATTGGCTGCATCACCCTTGATATTTGATGAACTGATGCCTGCACGAATACCAAAAGATGGCTGGGTTTGGGCAAATGCAATGGCAGACATGAATAAAGTTGAAAAGAGTAGAATTTGTTTTTTCATATAGAATGGCGAACGTTGGTTAGATCGTTCAATTGATGAGAAAGAAATTCATGGTGAGCGGCTTAATCCTGGTTAGGTAAGTTTATGTTAAAGAAGGAGAGGGTGGTTGATTCAAGCATGCGCTGACGAAGGAAGTGTCAACAATTCAGCTGGCCATAGACCAACGCCTCTTGTACTCCAAACATGTATGTATAGAGAAGAAAATATTTCCCTGGTCTATTCCTGATTTTTTCATGCCGGGGTCTGGATAGTTTTATCCTTCATTTGAAAACCATTTACAATGAGAAAGATATTATTCATCCTGTTTGTTCTGCTTTCAGCACATAGTCAGGCACAGAAAAAGAAACAGCCCTGCATGCCCGAAGAAGGTTTTTGGGTAGTTGAATCAAATACAGCTACTCCAAAGATTTCGACCGTTTATTTTTATACCAGTGATGCGGTTTTGATTTACATGGAAAATGTAAATGGTAAAAAGATCTATGTACAAAGAAAGAAAGTATAAAAGCAGCTTTACATAGTATTGCTGCAATCAATCATCGCCTGGAAACGAAACCCGTTTATCAGGCAAAATGACTGGCTGGTAATTAGCCGCCTTTAGCATTTTTCCTAAACAATAATTTTAGCCGGGGAAGAGGATGTCCGCGTTTTGTCGACGAAAATCATGCTTATGGCGACGTTCATCCTAAAATTGCTTGCATTCAATGGCAGGGACATTACCTTAGTTGAAGGTATGGAACGCTATCCATTTATATTTTCAGGTGAAAGAAAATGGAAACTCCGGAGGCATTTTACTTTCTGGTTCACATGGTGGCTGTTTTCCGGTATCCTGTATTCATTTTCCGCCTGGGCCAGTAAGATCTCCCTGATAGATAAATTCCCTATTTCTCTTATTGAGTCTTTTTTTTACCTGGCTCCTCATATTTTTCTGGCCTATAGTTTAATGTATTGGGTTGTTCCCCGGTTATTACTAAAAGGTAACTATGTTTTGTCCTTATTTGCTGTAGGTTTTTTATTCCTGGCCACAGCTTTACTTTCTGCTCTTATAGGCATGTATATATTGCCGGAGATAAGAGCGTCTATACTCGATGGAAGTTACCGGTATATTATACCTATTCATATCAATGAGATTCATTTGTTCAATGCCCTGCTGGCTGGTCTTCGCGGTGCAATTACCATCGGCGGATTGGCAGCGGCCATTAAGCTGATGAAATACTGGTATGTAAAAGAACAACGGAACCTGCAATTGCAAAGGCAAAATGCAGAAGCGCAACTTCAGCTCTTAAAAGCCCAGGTGCACCCGCATTTTTTATTCAATACCCTCAATAATATTTATTCTTACACGCAAAAACATTCACCTGTTGCTTCTCAACTGGTGATGGGCCTTTCTGATCTGCTGAGGTATATGCTGTACGATTGTAACCAGCCCCTGGTACCATTACGTAAGGAAATTAAAATGTTGCGTGATTATATTTCTCTCGAACAGGTACGCTATGATGATGGTCTTGATGTGGTGCTTGACCTGCCTGAAAATACGGAAGGCCTTTACATAGCGCCGCTTTTGCTTTTGCCTTTCGTGGAGAATTGTTTTAAACATGGCACCAGCCAGGTTATTGAACAACCCTGGATCAGTTTGCGAATAGAGGCGGGCGATTCAGGATTGGAAATGAAACTGGTTAACGGAAAAGCAAACAAAAAGGAAAAGGATGGTTCTAAAGGAATTGGTATTTCCAATGTCAGGCACAGGCTGGAATTGTTATATCCCGGACGGCACGAATTGAAAATAAGCAATGACGAACATGTTTTTGTAGTAGATCTTACCCTCCAACTTGAAAAAAGAATACGCAAAGACAACAAAATATACAAACTGGCCGAAGTATGAATGAGAACCGTATCATAAAATGTCTGGTTGTTGATGATGAACCACCTGCGCGGGAGATCATTTCCAGGTATATATCCAATGTTCCCATGTTGCAACTGGCAGGAGAATGTAGTAATGCCATTCAGGCCATGAGTTTTCTGCAGGATCATACGGTTGACCTTTTATTCCTTGATATAAGAATGCCTCAGCTGAATGGTAATGATCTGCTCAAGATCCTCAAACAACCACCCAGGGAGATCTTAACCACGGCATATGCAGAATATGCTTTGGAAGGTTATGATCTTGATGTATCCGATTATCTTTTAAAGCCCGTGCAGTTTGAAAGGTTTTTAAAAGCAGTTCTCAAGGCAACGCAACATGTTCAAATATCAGAACCGGTTACGCCATCGGCTGATGTAAGCCAGGAAGCCTTTGCCTATTTCCGGGCAGACAGAAAAATGGTTAAGCTCATGCTTAAGGACATCCTTTATATAGAAAGCATGAAGGATTATATCAAGGTGTTTACAAAAGACCAGGTGATCATTACCAAACAATCCATTACTTCGGTTGAAGCTATGTTGCCAAAACATCTTTTTATCAGAACACACCGTTCTTTCATAGTAGCCATTCATTCAATTAGATCTTTCACCAGCGAATTAATTGAAATAGCCGGTGTTGAGATCCCTATCGGTAAATTATTCAGGAATGAAGTACTGAAGAATATCAGTCTCCCTGTTAAATAAATTCAGGTAAAAAGTAGTTGAATGCTCTAACCAACCTGCGCCTCTCTCTATTATGTACATGTTTTCTTTCTTCTGTTCCGTTTAGCCCTCAATGGATATCTATGCCGGGTTTAACTCCAATCTCCTGTTCACTTATTCTGTTTAAAGCCCCGAACTGTTACCAATCATTTGCCGTTCATACCTCCATCCCAACATTCTTCCTTTTATAAAAATATAGGATGAGGGGACCTGGAAATTTTCCAAATTACGACACATTTCGTAATAATATTCATAACAGCGATATGAAAAAGATTTATTTGCTTTCTATGTTCCTGATTTTACAAGCAGCAACACTGGTTGTTTTTTCCCAGGCTTCCAGGTCTGGTTTGGCCGGTTCGGTAAATGAAGGCGCCACTCAAAAGCCAATGCAATTTGTTACGGTTGAATTACTGAGAAACAATCAAACTATTAAAACGGTTTACACCAATGATAAAGGGAGATTCAGCATGTCGGCTATTGATACGGGCCGTTATCAATTGGTGATATCCCATACCGGTTTTGCAGAGGTGCAGAAGGATATTGTGATCACTGAAGTGAAAAACATGGAACTGGAAGCAATACAATTACTGCCTGCAGCTGCGGCAATGGAAGGTGTAGTGGTAAAGACGAGAAAGCCATTGATAGAGCAAACCGACGATAAGATCGTTTTCAACGTTGAAAATGACCCGGCTACAAAAACGGAGACCGCAATAGATATCCTGCGCAAAACACCATTTGTAAGCGTTGACGGTGAGGATAACATTACAGTGAATGGTCAAAGTAATTTTAAGGTTTTGCTCAACGGCAGGGAAACTGCGATGTTTGCGCAAAATGTAAAAGATGCATTGAAAGGATTTCCCGGGGCACTGATCACAAAGATTGAGGTCATAACTTCTCCTTCGGCAAAGTATGATGCGGAAGGCGTGGGTGGGGTGATCAATATCATTACCAGGAAAAAAGTAGTTGGTTATAATGGATCTGTCAATACCTATTACAGCAGTATTGGATGGAAAAACCTCAATGCCAATTTCAGCGCCAAATTTGGAAAGCTTGGGGTTACCATTTATTATGGTGCCAATGGTGCCAGCAGGGTACCTGGTGTTTCAAAAATGGAAACCATTCCTTTTGTTCCTTCTTATTTCAGCAGGCGCACGCTGCAGGGTACAAGGGAAATGACCAATTTCTGGAATTTTGGAAATGGTGAGGTTAGTTATGAAGTGGATTCGCTTAACACACTAAGCTTTTATGGGAATCTGAGTGGCGGCAGAAGTACTGTGCTTTTCGACCAGACCATTACCACCTTATTTGCTTCAGGGGAAGATTCGGTAAGCTATTACGATCTGAAAAGCCGGAATGAACATCCTACTAAAACGGTTGGTGCAGATTATATCAGGAAATTCAGCAGGCATAAAGAAGAAGAATTCAGTATCCGTTTCAATGGTGAGTTTGGAAACAGTAACACCTTCCTCAATAGTTTTATGGATAACCCGGTTGAGAACGACAGGTATGTAATAAACAACAGCGTAGCCAGGAACAGGCAGTACACTATTCAGTCCGATTATATTTATCCGATGCAGAAAGGACGCAAACTGGAAGTTGGAATAAAAGGTATCATGAGAAGGGCTACATCAGATTTTGAAAGCAGGATGCGCGCCACAAACCTCGAAGATTATGAATTAAATACAGACAATACTGATTATTTCCGGTATAATCAGGATGTATACAGTGCATATGGCAGTTATGTTTTCAAGCTAAAGAAAACATCCTTCCGTCTTGGTGCAAGGATGGAGCATACGGAGATCGATGGAAATTTTGTTACCGCAAAAACAAAGGTAGACCAGGCTTATACCAACCTCCTGCCAAATATTCAAACTACAACGAAGTTCAATAACAGTTTCACACTGGTGGTAACCTATAGCGACAGGCTGCAACGTCCATACATATGGGATCTTAATCCTTTTAAAAACAACAATGATCCCAGGTTTATCAGTTATGGAAATCCGGACCTGGATCCCCAGGTAATTCATAGTCTTTCCTTTCAAACCAGGTATATGAAAGGGGCAAGTTTTGCGGGTATTACATTTTCAGGCTCTTACAGTAACAACATGATCGTACGGTATTCTGCATTCGATGCCGTTAATGGAATTACCAGCACAACCAGCGCTAACCTGGGTGAAGAAATTGTTATAGGGGCACAGGGAAATGTAAGTACAAAGATCAATCCCGACTGGAGTGTATTTATCAATGGAAGCATTCGTTATAATGATATCCAGAATAAATTAGATCCTTCACAAAAGAATAGTGGATTTGGAGGCAACGCCAACCTCAATACCAGTTATTCAATCAGTAAAAAATTTACCGCAAGTGGTTATGCCGGATTTTACCGTAATGGCGTAAGTATTCAAACCAGTTATCCGCTGAATATCTGGTATGGATTGAGTGCAGGCTATAAATTCTTCAGTGAAAAGGTTACCGTATCCATAGGCCTGGCCAATTTTATTGAAAAGGAAAGAAAATGGCAGTTAAAAACTGTTGATCCCGTTTTTCAATACACAAGTACTACCATCATGCCGTATAGAGGAATATCTTTTAGCCTGTCCTGGAATTTTGGAAAGCTTAAAGAAAATGTGAGTAAGAAAAAAGGTGTTACCAACGATGATCTGATAGGAGGTGGAAGCAATACGGGCGGAACAGGTAATTAAGAATTATCAGTCAAACAGGCATCATCTAAAACCACTGCCTCCTGTAAAAATATAAATGGACCTGAATACGAACCGCATCCATCTCCTGCCGTTTTCATCTAAGAAAAGATAGTTTTCATCTTTTGTTATCAGTGAGTGAACAAAATGAGCGGGGAAATGCTTTAGATTTATGATGTGCTTCTTAGTTTTACAGTAAACGAAATACGCCCGCACCCGTCAAATCTAAAACATCACCATGGACACTCAAATAGTTAACTGGGAAATGAGTCTGGGATCCGAAACCAATTCAATGGCGAAAGAAGAGCTGGCCACATGGCCTTCGGAGCCTTATACGCTTGATTGGAATGCTATTAACTGGAATTGATTCGGTAATCCTGAATCAATTTATTGAATGCTGAAATTCTTTCCTATTCAGGAAGTATCAATCAAACAATGGTATTGTATGTAAATCAATCCGGTTCCCTGGATAGGTCATTCTATTCTTTGATTCCGGCGAGGTTTAATTAGTGAACTACCGGCAGCTCCCTTACTAAAACGTAAATCTACCCACTTCTTTTCTCGTATACTTCCTAAAATTATGCGCCCATTTCAGTAAAATCCATAAGCCGGAAATTGGTCAAAACTGCTATTGTTTACAGGTGCAGTTAGAAATAGTTTTGTACCAGAAGTTGATTGATAAAATTCAATCAGTCCGATATCCAAAAAAACCGTCCAGTAAGTTTTTGTTAAATCCAAATCCAAAGGAAAACCATTACTAATCCAATATCAGTCAACTTCTTCTTTTTTTAATCCAATTCCTGACGATCCATATCCTGATTAGCCGCCTCGTGTAAAATCCACCCCCTGAAAGCCGTTGCTAATCCTTAGAAAGGAGTAGTAAATGAACCACCGTAATTGATATGGTGACGACCTGAACATGTGATTGTTTTCGCTGTTTATGTCGGTCATTGAAACTCAAACCTCAAATGCTTTGACCTATGTGCGCAATGAATGAAGCCAAAAGGATCATGGTCATAGATGACGAC
>CBIHLW010000059.1:0-10714 GCA_966210755.1 uncultured bacterium | reverse complement strand
CTTCCCTTCCTTCATATAATTCATCAGCCGTTTGTATTTTTTTTGTTTGATGATCTTTACATAATTATAATTCGAAGATGCCTCTTCAGAATAAAACTGACTTGTTTTTTCAATAAGTAAGGTTGTAAACCTTTCCCGGATGCTTTCATGTACCAGCAAATAATCAGGTGCCACACACATTTGCCCGGCATTTGAGAATTTTGTCAGTGCAATTCTTTTAGCTGCCACCTCAAGGTTGGCGTGTTCGTCAACAATACATGGACTCTTGCCTCCCAGTTCCAATGTTACGGGTACCAGTTGCCTGGCTGCCATCTCATAAATTTTTTTACCAACTTCTGAACTGCCGGTATAAAAAATATGAGCGAAGCGGAAGTTGTTTACCATAGCAGGTATTATTTCTGCTCCATCGCCTTCAACCAATAATATATATTCGTTTGCGAAACATTCCCCGATGATCTTTTTGATTATAGCACTGGTGGCAGTTGCAAATTCACTTGGTTTGAGCACTACACAATTGCCTGCGGCGATGGCGCCGATCAGTGGCGCAATTAATAATTGCAAAGGATAATTCCAGGGGCCAATAATGAGCACAACACCCAGTGGTTCTTTATAGATCCTGCTTTTGGATGGCCAGTTTAACAGATTGGTAGCCACCTTTTGTGGTTTCATCCAGCTCTTTAAATGCTTTATGGCATGACTGATCTCTGCAATTAAAAAACCTGTTTCAGTCACCCAGCTTTCTTCAGGACTTTTTTTGAGATCATAAAACAGCGCATCGTGTAATTCTTGTTCATACTTTAATATGGCTGATTTAAGCTTTTCTAATTGCTTTTTCCTGAATTCATAACCATAAGTGGGATACGCGCTGAAATATTTTTGCATCAGCAGAAGCTGTCCGGTTAACTGATGATCCATAAGGCAAAGAAACAATAAACTGGATTTTAAAAATGAAAAACGGTATGGTACTATAATCTCTGGTTAATAGCATTGGTGCAATCCTTAATTTTGGTGCTTCAAATAAAGCGATGAGAATACATAAAGAAGGTTTCCCAACTATTATCATTACAACCATTGTTGTAGCAGTGATTCTTTTACTGACTGTACTACTCATCATGCCTGCTTATCCCATACTCGGGTGGATACTTGCCATAGCTATTATGGGACTTTTGGTGTTCATACTTTCATTTTTCAGGATTCCGGGCAGAATATACCACGAGGGGGAAGATGCTATTGTTGCACCCTGCGATGGGACCGTAGTTGTAATTGAAGAAGTGGAAGCTGATGAATACTTTAAGGACAAAAGATTACAGCTTTCTATTTTCATGAGTCCGCTCAATGTGCATGTAAACAGGAACCCGGTAAGCGGCGAGGTCTTATATAGCCAGTATCATAAAGGAAAATACCTTGTGGCCTGGCATCCCAAGTCATCTTTAGAAAATGAAAGACACTCAGTGGTATACAAAAATGGGACAAAGGAACTGCTGGTGAAACAAATAGCTGGTGCTCTGGCCAAGCGAATTGTAAATTACCTTAAACCCGGCGACCAGGTGAAACAGGGTGAGGAGATGGGGTTTATTAAATTTGGTTCCAGGGTTGACCTGTTACTGCCCCTGGATGCTAAAATTGAAGTCGGGCTCAACCAGAAAGTAAAAGGCGGCGTTACCGTTCTTGGAAAATGGTGACGATTGCAAACTAATTGGCTTAACTTAAAAGTACAATTCACTGGAAAGATCCTTTACGGATCACTGGCCATTTAACCAATAAAACATTTTCATGAAAAAGTATGTTCTGATCATTGGACTTGCCCTGGTAACAACTGCCGGTGTAACAGCAACTGTATTGATCAGCAGCAATAAAAAGAAGGATAAAAAAGACACAACAAAAAAAGAATGTGTCTATAAAAAAGGCTGCTCCAAGGCATCAAGGACAGTAGGGTATTAGGCAGGAGTCTTTAGTCAGTTCAAAGTTCATAGTTCAAAGTTCAAAGTCTGGTCGTTTACTGAAGTAAACTCAGAAAATAGATCACTGACTTTGAACTTTGAACTCCTGACCCTCGACTAAAGACCCGCGACTAATAACCTACTCTCCCAGATCCAACACCAGTCTCCACCTAAAGAAACTCCCTCAGTTCCTTCAATGCATTCACCGTATAGGTAGGCTTTAAATCCTGAGGCAGGTTATTGTAATTTACGTGCACCTGATCCATTCCGGCATTCATTGCGCCCAGAATATCAACATCAAGGGCATCACCTATCATTAAACTTTCTTCAACCCCCGCTTTTGCTTTGGTTAATGCAAATTCAAAGATCTCTTTTTGAGGTTTGAGGCTGTTGGAGCATTCGGAAGTGATCACTTCCTTAAAATAAATGGCGAGTCCCGAAGTATTCAGTTTATTATGCTGCGTTGTTTCAAAACCATTGGTAATGATGTGAAGGTGATAACCTTTTTCTTTCAGATAATCCAGTACATCGGTTGTATCTGGAAATAAAATGGTCCTGGTTGGTAATAGCTGGAGAAATAATTCACTTAATTGCCTGGCCAGATCCTCGTCTGCAATTTTAAAATCAAGCAGTGTAAGCCACATTCTTTTGATCCTTAATTCATCTTGTTTTATCAGGCCTGTGCGATAGCGGGCCCAAAGTTTTTCATTGTGGCCAAGGTAATTTTTATAAAAGACATCAAAATCATGAACGCCCTTATCCACAAGCCCCAGGTCAAGGTGCAGTCTTTCAAGTGTGGCACGGCAATTTGCGTCAAAATCCCAAAGGGTATGATCAAGATCGAAGAACAGGTGTTTGTATTTCATTTGTTACTTAACAATTACTTTTGGATTGTAAGGATGTTTCAAAAATAAACCAAGAATATGAATGCTGTCATCACAGGAGCTTCAAGAGGTATAGGAAAGGCGGTTGCTTCCATATTTGCATTGCACGGGTATGATCTTTACCTGAGCTCCCGTAATGAAAAAAGGTTGCTTAAAACCATCGATGAACTAAAAGGTCAATTCCCTCATATTTCAATTGATGGTATAGCTTCCGACCTGGGAAATAAAAAAGAAGCGCAATTGTTTGGTCAATGGGTATTGAATAAAGCTTCAGGTATAGACGTACTGGTAAACAATGCAGGAAATTTTGTTCCGGGCAATGTCTCTGATGAACCTGATGGAGCGCTTGAATCTATGATAGAAGTGAATTTGTACAGTGCCTATCATTTAACCCGCACCTTATTGCCGTCTATGATGGCTGCAAAAAGAGGCCATATATTTTCAATTTGTTCAATTGCAAGTCTTGCAGCATATCCAAATGGCGGTTCATATAGCATCAGTAAGTATGCATTGCTTGGCATGACAAAAAACCTAAGGCAGGAATTAAAACCCTTTGGAATAAAAGTAACTGCAGTTTTGCCCGGCGCCGTCTATACAGATTCATGGAAGAGCAGCGGTATAGAAGAGCAAAGGATCATGAAGGTAGAGGATATAGCATCAATGATCTATTCAACAACCCTGCTTTCACCGCAGGCAGTTGTGGAGGAACTCATCATCAGGCCCCAGTTAGGCGACCTATAACCGTTTATAAAGATCCGCTCCGGCCATCATCATTTAAATAATATCTAAAAGTTTGAATGTTTAAATTTGAATGAATGAGGGTAGCCTTGTCAACATTATTTATTTTCCTGGCTTCTGTTCTGGCTGCACAAAAGATCCAGACAGTTGTTCCCAGCCAGCCCATAGTGATCGGCACAGCTTTTCAGGTTCAGTATATTATTATAGAACCTTCCGGATTCGCCGGCGCTGAAACCCCGGAGTTTGAAAACTTCCTGCTGGTAAGTGGCCCCAATCATTATAAAGGCAAAGCTATCATTGAAGGCCGCATGCAGGTCATTGAAAACATTACCTATACCCTTGTGCCACAAAAAACCGGCATCCTGATTATTCCGGCACTTCATGCAGGTTTTAAAGATGGTAATGTGATGAAAAGCGAAAATGAAGCGGTTACCGTTATTCCCAAGCCAAAAATGAGTTTTTTGTCAAGATCAAGCTATACGGACGTATCGCTGTACGCGCCTTCTTCACAAGGGGATCTGGACCGGATGATCAATGAGAATATTTTTATAAGGGCTGAGGTAAGCAAAAAAACCTGTTATGTAGGCGAAGCCATTACGGCTTCCTTCAAACTTTATTCAAGGCTGCAGTCCTCATCCGAACTGGTAAGGGTGCCATCTCTTTATGGATTTAGCGTCATTGATATTTTAGATATCAGGGAATCGCACCAGGCTGTTGAAACCATCAACGGAAAAATATTCAATACATCCATACTAAGAGAAGTACAGCTCTACCCTGAGCAGTCCGGCCAACTGGTGATTGATGAAATGGTGGTCAATAATGAAATTGAATTTGATGATTCACTGGATAATGATAAAAAAACTGTGATAGAAAAGGAATTAAGGTCCAAACCAATTGTAGTCCGGGTAAAAGCAATTCCTTTGAATAAACCTGATAGTTTTAATGGAGCGGTGGGTCAGTTCAGGGTTTCAGCTGTTGCTGACCAAAAAAATTTAAGGGTGAATGAGCAGGGCAAATTCAGACTGGTAATATCAGGCAGGGGCAATTTTATACAATTGGGAGAACCACTTATCATCTGGCCTGAAGGACTGAATGTTTTTGAACCCGTGATTGAGGATGAGTTGAATACAGCGATGGTACCTACACAGGGTAAAAAAATATTTACCTATGGATTTGTTTCTGACAGTGCGGGAAGCTTCATCATTCCACCAGTAAACATTTCTTATTTTGATCCTGAAGCAGATTCATTTAAAATGATATCTACACAGGCCATAGAGTTGAATGTTGAACCCGCAAAGATTGAAGTGGAGGATGAGATCGAAAAACAGGTGAAAGACAGGTCTTTATCTATATGGCTGGTTGCTGCATTGATTCTTTTGACATTTGGTATCTGGTATTTTAGGTTTAATAGAAAACAGAAAAAAGAGATGGTCCCTGCTGAAACCAGCACGCCGGCGATCAGTATGCTTTCAAAACTTGAGTCGCTGGATATTGAAAATATCACAGGCAGGCAGGCATGCATAGAGATCACAAAGATCCTGAATGAACTGCTTAAAAGCCATACAGATATTTCGCCAGCGCAATTGAATGAATTACATAGTATCAAAAATGATTGTCAGCTTATGGCTTATTCAAATATTGAAGCAGAAGTTAAGAAGCAGGCTTTAAAAGCCAGGACAGGGAAACTGGTCAGGGAAATGGAAGCGTAGTGACACAGGTACCGGATAGCAGCCATGAAAAGGGGTCTTTGAACCATTTTCCGCCTGCCTAAAATTACTCAGCATACTTATAGCCTACTCCCCTTACTGAATGAAAGTATTTAGGGTTTCTGCTATCTTCTTCAAAATATTTACGAAAGTTCAATATAAAATTATCAATGGTCCTGGTTGTTGGATAAACATTATACCCCCATACAGATTGTAATATCTTTTCGCGCGGCACCACTTCATTTTTATTTTCGATCAGCAATTTTAAAAGCATCGCCTCCTTTTTACTAAGCTGGATCTTTTCACCTTTTGAACTGGTAGCTTCCTGAGCCTTGAAATCGATGGTGTGTCCGCCAAAGCTATAAGTGTCACCAACAGAGGACTTATCCTGTAATCTTTTATTTTTCTGTATCAGTTTTTGAACCCTGAGTAATAATTCTTCAAGGTTAAATGGTTTGGTAAGGTAATCATCGGCACCTTTTTTTAAACCCAGTACCCTGTCGGCGCTGCTGTCCTTTGCACTTAATATCAAAATAGGCACTTCTGTATTGGTTAGCCTTACATTCTGGGTTACGTTAAACCCATCGATCTCAGGGATCATGATATCCAGAATGATAAGGTCGAAATATTCATTTTGTACCGCCTTCATCGCAGCAATTCCGTCATAGGCCGAAGTAACCTGGTAGCCCTCCAGTTCAAGATTCATTTTAAGGGCTTCGTGCAGGTTCTCTTCATCTTCTACCAGTAATATGGAAGGTTTAGCGGGTTTGTACATTCAAAAATATTTAAGTGCGGAAACTGACTCTAAAATTACTGCCCTGGGGTTGAATATCATGAATGATAACTGATCCTCCGTGATCTTCGGCTATTCTTTTACAAAGATATAAACCCAGCCCTGTGCCTTTTGCCACCCTCGTTTGTTCATTGCCGATGCGGTAAAACTTCTTGAAAACGTTTTTCTTTTCATCGGGGCGAATGCCGGTTCCATGATCAATAACTTCCAGCACAACCTGGTTTTTAAACTTCGAAAGTTTTAAATGAACAGGTTCGTCTTTTGGCGAATACTTGTTTGCATTCTCCAAAAGATTACTTACCAGCAGTTTTAATAAGATAGGATCGCCATGAATGTCGATGTCTTCAGTTATCTGTTTTTCGAGCTTTCTTTCAGGGTAACGGTTGCCGAACTGTGTAGCAACGTCGTTTATAAGGTCTGACAGGTTAATCTCCTCCTGCAAACGGTGATAGGTTTTCACATCAAGCTGGGAAGAGATCAGTATATTATTGATCAGGTTATCCAGTCGCATGGTTTCCTGCAGGGTCATTTGCAGCAATTTTTCTTTTTTTGATTCATCAAGCTTATGTCTTTGTAAAGTTTCCAGGTTAAGCCTTGACACAGCAATGGGTGTTTTCAATTCATGGGTAATGGCCATCATGAAGTTTTGTTGCTGTTGCTGCAATCTGAATTGCTTCCTTACCGAACGGTAAATATAAACAGCACCAAAAAGGATAAGTACCAGAAAGGTGATGCCTTCGCCTATGTATTTTGTATTATCTCTCCTTCTTGATTGTTCCAATTCAGAGATTTGCTGCCGGTACATTTCAGCTGCAGGTGAATGCTCGCCGGAGAGAACATGCTTCTTGAGCTGGTAGATATCCTGGTTTTGGGTGAGTAGCGAAAACAGCCACCATAATAAGGCGGCAATTATGTAAACCAACAGCACCCAGTAAATGATGGTTGTCAGCCTAAGCTTTTTTCTGTGCTCATCAGCCATTTTATTGGGTTTTCTTTTCAATGCGGAGTCCCACATTCATAACATTTTCCAGGGGATCATCTCTCATGATCTGTTCAATAGTAAAATTGTAAACCCCCTTTTTAAGCATAAAGCCTCCGGCTGGAGTTACTCTTACCCTGTGTTCATACAAATCATCCATGGCAGAACCCAGCCAGCCTTTTTCATTACTGGCCAGGGAAAGTTCAAGTTTTTCGGTATATATGGTATCTGAAGGTGGTTGAATAGTGAGCTTTACCCAGATATTATTGTAATTGTATTTTTCATTATGTCGCAGCACTATAAAGAAATGGTAAGGAACAGCAGTATCCTCGATGTTGAACTGGAAATTAGGTTTGAAGGAAGAATGCCATTCATGCCCTGGAATGGCAACGTTCTTTTCATACAGTTCTATGGTATCACATCCGGCAAAAATGCCGCTAACCGCCAGTGATGCAATCAATAATTTTTTTAAAATCCCAGCCATCATGCAAATCTAACTAGTTTAAATCCACTTCGTACCTCATACCCTGTACCACATAAATTCTTCACAACACATTCAACACCTGTTCCTTGGCCTTTTCCAGTTCATCCTTCATTAATACAACTGCTTTTTGAATGGCTGCATCATATGCTTTGGCTCCGGTGGTGTTGATCTCCCTGCCGATCTCCTGTAAAATGAAGGAAAGCTTTTTGCCCTTCATGTCCTCTTCTTCATTAAGAACAGAAACAAAGTATTCGCAGTGGTTGCTTAGCCTCACCTGCTCTTCCGTGATATCGATCTTTTCAATATAATAGATCAGTTCCTGTTCAAGCCTGTTTCCATCGTAATTTTCTTTGCCTACGTTTTCTTCCAGCAACCTGGTAATACCTTCCCTGATCTTTACCTGCCTTTGCGGTTCCATCCTGGTAACCTCTTCCTGTTGTTTCAAAATATTCCTGATGCGAAGTTCCAGATCTGCTTTGAGAGATTTGCCTTCTTCAATACGGTGAAAGTTGAGATCATCAATAGCGGCCCTGATCACAGAAATAAAACGTTGCCATTCGTCCGGAGTAAGCGTTTCCCCGGTAGGTGTAATTACCTCAGGTAATTTTATCAGCGTACTTAAAATACTGGAAGGATCAAGTCCTAGTTCCTTCGATAAAGCCTCCAGTGGTTTATAATATGCCCTGGCAAGATCTGTGTTGATACTGACTGGTTTTGTACTCCCTGTTTCTTTCAGGCTGATATTACAGTCTACTGAACCACGGTTAAGATGTTCTGAAAGGATCTTGCGGATGTCAAATTCAAAAGGTTTCAGAAATGCAGGCATTTTAAGCTGCAATTCAAATTGTTTTCCATTGAGGGATTTTATATCGACAAGAAAGGTTTTGTCTCCGACATTTTGTTCTGCTCTTCCAAAACCTGTCATTGATTTCAGCATGTAATTTATTTTAGATTGAAGTAAAGGTATTTGAATTCATGTAACGAAACAGGTGATGGATTTACTGAAACAAAAAGCCCTCCGTTGATCGGAAGGCTAATATGTAGATGGGTTAGTAAGTACGGGAAACTAAATTCCCATCACAATATTAAAAAGAATTTTTCCGAACTAAAAAATTTTTCTATAAAAATTATTCACATTTTTTTTAGCCATTGTGGATTGCCCCGGGTTGAAAATCCAATATTGTCCAATCGCGATCATTTATTGATCCTGAAAAAAAGATGGTATAATCATTTTTTAGAAAAGGTCACCAGGATGTTTTTCTTTTTTTTCTCTTGTTCTATTAGAATGTTCGGATGTGAGATGATTCAATTTTACATAGACTTACCTTTGGAAAAATATTTTAAATGAAGTTTGAACACCCGGTTCCCCTAAGTGAAATTGCAGAATTAACAGGTGCTGTGGTTATCGGCAACAAACAAGGTCTTGCAACTGGTATCAATGAAATTCATAAGGTGGAAGAAGGAGATCTTGTATTTGTTGATCACCCCAAGTATTATAAAAAGTGCATTGAGTCTGCTGCTAGTTTTATCATCATAAATAAAGAAGCTGAATTTCCTCCTCAAAAAGCATTATTGATAGTGGATCAACCTTTTGAAGCTTACCTCCGCATAGTTGAACACTTCCGGCCATTTCAGCCTTCGTATAAACAGGTTAGCCCTACAGCAAGGATCGGTATTAATTCCGTTGTGATGCCCGGTGCCTATATTGGTAATCATGTTGTAATTGGAGAAGGCTGTATCATTTATCCAAACGTGGTGATTATGGATCATTGTATTATTGGTGATCATGTGATCATTCAGCCAGGTACTATAATTGGTAGTGATGCCTTTTATTATAATAAAAAAACCAACCGGGATGTTCACTATAAGAAAATGCTAAGCTGTGGAAGAGTGGTCATAGAAGATCATGTAGAGTTGGGTGCTAACTGCACCATTGACCGCGGGGTAACTTCCGATACTATCATCGGTGCAGGCACCAGGATCGATAACCTTGTTCATATAGGGCACGATACAGTTATCGGTAAGAATTGCTTATTCGCGGCTCAGGTTGGAATTGCGGGTGCTACTCAAATTGAAGATGAGGTTATTCTCTGGGGACAGGTAGGCGTAAGTAAAACCCTTACTGTTGGAAAGGGGGCAGAAGTGTATGCACAAAGCGGAGTGCCGGCCAGCATTGAAGGAGGAAAGAAATATTTTGGTTCCCCGGCAGATGATGCTTCTCTCAAGAAAAAGGAACTGGTCTGGATCAGGCGTATCCCCGAACTATGGCAAAAGGTAATGGGAAGTTGAGCATTGATTCTGACGTTGCATATTTATCAATAGATATTTCCTACTCATCAGGGGCTGGCGTGTTTGTATGGTGTTACACCGACAAAAAAATGATTTCCGGCTAATGGGCCGGTAATGCATAGCCGGCACATTCAATTTTGCAGCTCCAATTCCATTTTATGTTTAACCAATTGTTCAATGCCGATTCTATCAGGAGTTTTGTCCGCGTTATAGCTTTTGTGATCTTATTATTCGTGGTAGTTAATCTTTTTTCCTGATCTAAAGCCTGGGTTCATAATCATAAGGTAACTGGTCGGCCAGGTTTTTCCAGCTCCAGTATCCCTGGTTGATCCAGCTGCTCTGCGGGAAGAAATAACCGTTCGGTTTAATCAGGATCTCATCATGAAGGTCTATATAGGAGATCTGCATTTTTACATTCAACGGGAGTTTATATTGTTGCAGGTATTCTTTTTCCGGAGCCTTTCTTTCATAAGTAATGCTTGCGGTTACCGGAAACCACAATAGTGCATTTGCTGTTGAATCATTAAAATAATAGTAAGTAGAATCATAAGGGTTGGAAAGCCTGGCGAATTTGGATGAACCAGGAACAGACAATACATCCACTGTAAATCCTTCACGTTTCAAACTGCTGTCGTAATAAGACCTCAGGAAATGCAACCTTGATCCAAAATAAACCTGCTCCCGGTTAGCCAGCCAGGTTTGTCTTTGTTCCCAGGTTGTATCAATTTCCGAATAAAGACAAAGCCCGCGGTAAGAGTACATCCCGGTTTGAAAATAATGTACAAAAGAATCCAGTTCATACCGCAGGTTGTATCCAAGGGCATTATTTACAATTGTCAGCGGCTCACTGGCGAGGATCTTCAGGCGGTCATTTCTTTTATAATAAAGAAACTTCAGTGCT
>CBIHLW010000058.1:0-10772 GCA_966210755.1 uncultured bacterium | reverse complement strand
GTTCATTATTTATCCTTCTGGTGGTTACAGGAAAACTATGGAGCATGCGCATTGCTTTTTTTGTAAGCGCATTTAATATAGCATGGGCGGTACGCAATTTTTTTATGATACCGGCATGCGAAGCAGGCGTTTGTCCTGAAAAACATACAGCCATTTACATTTTGCTAACCGCCTCTGTATTAAGTACCATAGCATTGCTGTTTTCCGGCGCAAGATCTAAGTAAGAAAAAAGTTTATACATCACCTTTATATAAAATAGATCCCGGCATTGAACTGGATTTATCGGAAATGTAATTTTCGGAAATAACATGTTTGAGAGAGGTAAGAAAAAAATTCCTAATTTGGGTTGTCCTCACTGAAGAACCTGCACAAACTACATTAACAATACACTGCTTATGAGAAAGTTCTACACAAGGATCTTTATTTCCGTTTTTATTATTTCCATCAGTCTGATTGCTCATTCCCAGGTATCGAATTACGCATTTACTACTGCTACGGGAACATTTACGCCAATAACAGGAGGTACAGCTGTTGCTACAACAACTTCCGCTGCCAATTTCCTGGGGGATGGAAGAACATCCGTGTCAATTCCCATTGGATTTGCATTCAGTTTTGATAATGTGGATTATACATCAGTTATAGCAGGTTCTGATGGGTTTATTTCTTTCAATCCCTCTGCTACCAATACACTCACCAATAATTTATCTACCACAACTGCTACAAGAAGGCCTTTGCTGGCGCCATTATGGGATGATCTGGACGGAGGCAGCGGAACAGGTGCAGCAAACTATATTACTACCGGTACGGCAGGTTCGCGGGTTTTTACAATTGAATGGATAAACTGGCAATGGAATTATAATGCCTCCGGAGCTACTATTTCCTTCCAGGTAAAATTATATGAAGGCACGAATGTCATTGAATTCATTTACCGCGAGGAAGCAGGTTCCGTAAATTCAGCCTCGGCATCAATAGGCATTGCTGGTGCAACAACAGGTTCCTATCTTTCTCTGAATGATGCTTCTTCTTCACCAACAGCCAGTTCAACTGTCAATACCACTAATATTAGCAGCAAACCCGCAACTGGTCAGATCTATAGGTTCACTCCACCAGCCATTCCTCCCATTGATCTGAAATTTGAAGCCATTTCGGGATTGCCCACAGGTGCTTGTCCGGTAGGTAACATAACCATATCCGGAACCATCCAGAATCTGGGTACCAATACAATTGATTTCGCTACCAATAATGCGGTTCTCACTGTAGATATTACCGGTCCATCTGCTCAAACACTGAATGTTACATTGAACAATGGAACACTGGCACCGGGTGCTTCCATGACAGTACCATTATTTCCAAATGCAGATTTTACAGCCGGGGGTGTATATACTTTGAACGGAACTGTGGCTGTAACAGGTGATGGGAACAATACCAATGATGCGCCACCTTCTGTAAGCACCGACCTGGCTTTCCAGGCTACTACACCTGTTGTTAATGATTTTACCGGATTTACAGGCAGTAATCTGGCAACCGTATTTCCAGGCTGGAAGGAAGGCACCGGAGGTTCAACTCCAACCGGAACCACTTCAGCATGGATCAGTCAAACAGGCCTGGGAGGTGGAGCAAACAGAACTGCCAAAGTCAATCTTTATACTACCACCCGCGATGAGTGGATCATCTCTCCCCGGTTCCTTGTCACGGCCAATACTGCATTGCAATATGATGTGGCCGTTACGGATTATGCCAGTGTGGTCGATCCTAATGTAATGGGTTCGGACGATAGTGTTTCTGTAATGATTTCAACTGATTGTGGTGTTACCTGGACCAGATTAAGAGTATATACAGCAGCAGATAATCTTACAACCACCCTTACTACGCAAACAGTGGATCTCAGCGCATATGCGGGTCAGGATATCATGATTGCTTTCAAGGCCACCGACGGGCCGGTAAATGATGATCCTGATTATGATTTTCATATTGATGACATTATGATTGCCGACAAGTGTTCCGGTGCTCCTCCGGTAACCACTGCAGTGGCATCTGCAGGCACTCTGTGTCTCGGCAATAGCACTTCATTAAGCCTTACCGGTGTTCCATCTTCAATTATTGGCGTAAATTTTCAATGGCAGTCCTCACCAGATGGAACCAACTGGACAAATATAGCCGGTGCTAATTTTGAAAGCCTTATCGTAACGCCTCACACAACTACACACTACCGTGCTGTACTTACCTGCACAAATGGTGGAGCCAGTACCAATTCGACCGCAGCTGAAATTACTATCACCTCAAATGCAACCTTTGCTTCATTGCCTTATACCCAGGATTTTGAAACATGGGTGGATGCCTGTAATATCACTGACAGACCTTCAGAAAACTGGGCTTTATTTCCATCAACAGGAAACAGGTCGTGGAGACGCGACGATCAGGGAAGCAGTGCAGGATGGACAAGTATAGCAAATGGCATTTATTCGCCCGCATTTTCAACTACTGCACATTCAGCCAGGTTCCATAGTTATTATGCACCTGAAGATTCAACAGGAACTATGGATTTGTATATAGATCTGAGTACTGATGCCAATGCAAAACTCTTAAAATTTGATTATATAAATACCAGTGGTTCTGATAAACTGAGGATATACCTGTCGGAAGATGGAGGCCAGACCTTTGTTCAGGTTGGAACCGAACTTGGTACACAGTCCTCCTGGAGTGCCAAACAATTTGTAATTAACAGCGTATCTGCTACTGCTGTGATCAGGTTAGAGGCAACCAGCGATTTTGGGGCAACTGATATTGGCGTAGATAACCTGAATGTAATTGTTGGCTGTACAGGAATGCCAACTGCTGGAACCATCAATGCAGGTGCAGGCCTGCCATTATGTACCGGGGCCTCAGTTGTTCTCAATTTAACAGGCCAGTCATCTACTGCCGGCATCACTTACCAATGGCAGTCATCAACAGATAATACCACCTGGACGGATATTGCAAGTGCTACCAGTGCTGCTTATACTGCATCACCAGTTTCAATGACTTATTATAAAGTGATAGTTACCTGCAGTAATACAAACGATGTTGTTGAAACACCATCATTCCAGGTCAATGTTAATAATCCGCAGATCCTGTCATCCACACCCGCAACAAGATGTGGTGTAGGTACTACAACATTACAGGCTGCTGCCGATCCTGGTGCCACTATAAGATGGTATTCCGATGCAACAGGAGGTTCGCTTCTTGGTTCAGGTAATAGTTTCGTTACGCCTTCCATTTCCGGAACAACCACTTATTACGCAGCTGCCGAACTTGGAATATCACCATTGGGTGAAGGTGTTCAGAATAGTACCAGTTATGAAAGTCCTTTCTATCATTTTTATGGTGGTAAGAAAAGCCAGTACCTGATCCTTGCATCTGAATTAACTGCCAGAGGACTGACAGCAGGTAATATCAGCAATATTGGATTTAATGTTGTAACAGCAGGAACTTCATATAATGATTTCTCGATCAGCATGAAAAATACTTCAGCTGTTGCCATGACCACCACGCTTGAATCCGGATTGACCACAGTATATTCAGCTGCATCTGTTACACCATCAGTAGGGTTGAATATGTATACATTCCTTGCACCTTTTGCATGGGATGGCACCTCTAATGTGATTCTTGAAGTATGCTGGAGCAATGATAACACAGGTGGCCCAAATGCCACGGTTAAAGCGGATCCGACAGGTTTTGTTTCTCATGCTTATTACCGCGCCGACAATGAAACAACAGCTGAGATATGCGGAGAAACTTCTGCCACCAATACATCCAGCATACGGCCTCAGATATTCTTTGATGGTGCCTATTGCCAGGGTGCAAGAACAGCTGTTGTTGCAACAGTAACCACACCTCCTGCCATTACTGTATTACCTGCCAGTGTAACCATATGTAATGGAGGAACTGCAACACTCGGTGTAAACAGTGCCAATGCAGGATATGCTTATACATGGATGCCAGGAGGAATGACAGGAGCCATTATTAATGTATCACCCACAACCACTACAGATTATATTGTAACTGCAACAGATAATTCAGGTGGTGCCAGCAATGGTTGTTCTATAATAGACACTATAACAGTTACGGTTAATTATGCCCCTGTACCGGTTACGGTTACCCCGGCAGCGCCAATGGTTTGCGCAGATAACGTAATTGAATTAAATACAAATGCAGGTGCGTTAACAGGAGATATAACCTTAACGGGTACTGCTCCAGCTACCAGTACAGGTTCTTCATCACCATTCTACAGGCTCTATGAAGGATCGCGCAGGCAATACCTGATCCGTGCTTCCGAGTTAACCACACTTGGACTTATTGGTGGAAGTTCACTTAACTCAGTATCCCTGAACGTTACAACGCTCAACGGATCACCGAATAACCTTGAAGGTTTTAGTATCAAGATGGGAAATACGGCCGCGAATGTGATGTCAGGTTTCCTAACCGATGCTACAACCACGGTTTATTCAGTATCCACTTTATCACCTGTAGCCGGAGCCAACCTGTTGAATTTCTCAACTCCGTTTTTATGGGATGGAAGCAGCAATGTATTTGTTGAAATATGTTTTGATAATGATATCGATGCCAGCTGTACAGGCGGAGTGCCAACATGCTGGGGTAATACACCTTCGGTAATGCTGGCTGGGGCAGGATTTACTTCAACGGTTTATTATAATGCTGATAATACCACGGGACCTAGAACAATTTGTTCGAGCACGTCAACATCAGGAACATCTTCACTAAGGCCGGTAATGATCTTTGGCTTTACAAAACCAACTACCACCTGGTCACCAGTCAGTAATTTATTTACTGATGCAGCAGCTACCATTCCTTATGTTGCCGGCACACATGCTTCCAGTGTATTTGCAAAACCTTCAACAGCTACTACGTATACCATTACAACCACTACCATTCAGAATTGTTCTTCATCAACTACAACTACCATAAACATGAAGCCCGCTCCGGCCATTGTAACTCAGCCGGCTGCAAGCACAACAACCTGTGTTGGCGGATCAGTTACCTTAAGCGTAGGTGCATCGGGAGAAGGACTTACCTATCAATGGCGTAAAAATGGTGTAGATATAGCCAATGCCACGGCATCTAACTTTACTATTCACAATGTTGCCTATACTGATGCCGGAACATACTCTGTAATGGTATCGGGTACATGTTCACCTTCGGTAACTTCGGCCAATTCAGTACTTGTTGTTTCTGATAACAACTGGGTTGGAACATCAAACAGTGACTGGACCAATCCATTGAACTGGTGTGGTGGTGTACCAACTGTTGCAACAAGTGTTGTAATACCATCAGGAACGCCATTCTCTCCTATAATTCAGGGTAATGCTCCGGTAAACAACATCATCATCAATTTGGGTGCAACTGTTGAAATAACTTCAAGCGGACGTTTGTTATTAAATGGTAATCTCACCAATGATGGAACATTGAATTCAGCCGCAGGAACCATAGAATTCACAGGATCGGCCAACCAGACGGTTTCCGCCATTAATGCTGCTAATATTATAATGAATGGAGCAGGTGGAATTAGTTTGTCAGGCGACATGAACATCGGAACAGCACTTACGCTTACCAATGGAAATATCACGCTGGGTAATAATCACCTGGTAATGTCAGGAGGATCTGTTGGTAATGCAGGCAGCCACATAGTTACCAATGGAACCGGCAGGGTAACCAATAATGGAGTAGGGGCCGTATCAGTTGTATTCCCTGTAGCACCAACCGCAACAAGCTATAACCCTGTTGTTATTGCTAATGGCCAGGGAAGGAATTATTCTGTTGGAGTAGTTACCGGTTTACCTGCTGCACCAGCACTTGCCAACAGCGCAAGAGCCATTAACAGAACCTGGAATATCACTGCCAATGCAGCACCTTCGGCTGCTGTAAACATCAGCCTTCAATATGCAGATGCTGAAGCAAATGCATCCGCCAGTCCAACTGCAAATATGCAGGTAGGTGTAAGTAATGCCACTAACTGGTTAATTGCCACACCTGCTTCAGGACATATTCCAACAGGAACCCCTTCCGGAAGGATCATACATTATCAGACAGTTTCACTTGGAGAAACCATTGTGTCGAACATTGGAGGAATTAACTTCCCCACAGCCATTCAGAATATTGACGCAGATGTAACCAGTGTAGTGCTTATGCCAAATGTTGTAGATAATATGACATTGCTGAGAATTAATACACTAAGAACAACCAAAGTGAGCTGGACAGTGATCGACGCCAACGGAAGAACTGTGATGGCATTTAACAAACAGGTGTTTGCAGGACAAAATGATATACAATTAGCGTTGGGAAGCCTTGCCAGCGGTTCTTACCAACTGGTTGGATCTACCAGTAAAGGAAAGATTCAGACAGTACGTTTTATACGGCAATGATAAATAATTGAACTTTTTAAAACCCCTGTATTGAACAGGGGTTTTTTTATTAAATGCAGAGATGCTTTATTGTATAATTCACCGGAAAGTTTATGCGTACTGACTTTGGCAGGGAGAATGGAAAATTTCTCAGAGAAAGTAAATTATTACTCCAGGCAAATCATTTATATAATTCTCAATTTCATTTTTTCAGATATGCAGGGCTTCAGATATCAGGCTGCTACAAATATCCTGGCCACTCCATAGGCCGCAGCCGCAGCTGCAGCACTGATCAGCGTTATTCTGACAGCAGAACCTAGGGTATTGATACCGGTAATTTTGCCTTTGAACCAACCCAGTATAAACAGGGATATCAGTGTAATAATGGAAGCGAATTTCAATGCTGTCATTGGGTTTTCTAAAATAAAATAAGGAGCAATTGGTACAATGCCACCAGCAACGTATGCCATACCAATGGTCCACGCCGAACGTTTTAATTTACTATTGTCCGCTGGTAACAGGCCTTCATAATTAGCCATGAAGGCAATCCACTTTTCCTTATCCTTTTCAATTTCCTGAGAAGCCTGTACCTGCAACTGTTCACTCAAACCCAGATTGGCAAAAAACTCTTTTGTATTATTTTTTCCAACATTAGTTTCATCAGTTAGTTCGCCGTATTCTTTTTTTAATTTTTCCTGGTGGTGCTTTTGTTCTGATCTAACTGAAAAATATCCACTCATGGCCATGGCAATTGACCCGGCTGCTATCTCTGCCATACCCGCCATCACTATAATTCCGGTTGATTCAACCGCAACACTCAATCCTGCCGACAAAGCAAAGGGAATAGTAAGTCCATCACTCATGCCAATTACCACATCTCTCAAACGGGTATTGTTTGAATTGTTTTTCTCCAGGTGACCGGGATTGGATGCCATTAAGAAGTTCTTTTTAAATAAGGAAACCTGTGTTGAAAGGTATGGTCTTTACAATTCATGCATCAAATGTTTTTAAACTCTTACCGATGATACCTATACAATCATCAATTTGTTCTTTAGTAATAACCAGCGGCGGAGCCAGTCTTATTTTATCCCCATGTGTTGGTTTTGCCAGTATACCATTTGATTTCATTTCGAGGCAAATATTCCATGCTGCCTGTTTATCCTTATGATCAATAACAATGGCATTCAACAAACCCTTACCACGAATGGTTTTTATGTAAGGAGAATTTAATTTTTCAAGCTCCTCCCTGAAGTACTTTCCCATTTCACCTGCGTTCCGCGCAAGATCTTCTTCCACTATCACCTCAAGTGCAGCAATAGCTACCCTGCATGCTAGTGGATTGCCGCCATAAGTGGAGCCGTGTTCTCCCGGGCCTATCAACATCATAATATCATCATCGGCCAGCACTGCACTTACCGGTAAAACGCCGCCACTCAATGCTTTTCCAAGGATAAGAATTTCGGGATGAACATTTTCATGATCACAGGCAAGCATTTTTCCTGTTCGCGCAAGACCGGTCTGGATCTCATCGGCCATGAATAACACGTTTGCGTTTTTACAAAGCTGCCATGCTGTATACAGGTATCCTTCATCAGGCACTACCACACCCGCTTCACCCTGAATGGGTTCAACCATAAAGCCGGCTACGTTTTTATTTTGCAAGGCGTTTTCCAGAGCCGGAATATCGTTGTATGGAATGGACTGAAAGCCTTCCATATAAGGACCAAAATCATTTTTTGCATCAGGATCAGAACTAAAAGAGATCACAGTAGTCGTGCGCCCGTGAAAATTTTGTTTACATACAATGATCACGGCTTCATTTTCTTTGATGCCTCTGGTGCGGTAGCCCCATCGGCGGGCCATTTTTATAGCCGTTTCTACTGCTTCAACCCCACTGTTCACAGGCAATATTTTATCATATCCGAATAAGCCGGTAATATACCTGGCATAATGACCAAAGACATCGCTGTGAAAAGCACGGCTTGTAAGTGTAAGTTGTTTTGCCTGTTGAATGAGTGCATCAATGATCTTTGGATGGCAATGGCCCTGGTTTACTGCTGAATAACCACTTAAAAAATCAAAATACTTTTTACCCTCCACATCCCACATATAAACACCGCTGGCCTTATTTATAACTACGGGAAGAGGATGATAATTATGTGCGCTGTGTTTTTCTTCCAGATCAAGATAAAACTGGGTATTGAACGGATTATAAACATCAGTTGAAGTAACCATATAAAAAATTTAAAGTAATGAAATGATAGCTTAAGGCAAAGAGGAAGAACCCCACTTAGTGATTAAGTAGATCGAGGTTGCACTTAAGGAAGGAAAATCTTGGTATATTCATTATAAAGAACCTCAAATTTACAATTTAATATGGCATATCAAGTTCCTGCCGCTACAGGTATAGGTCATGTTCACTTAAAAGTTGCTGATATTGAAAGAGCCCTCGGCTTTTACCGCGACATCCTGGGATTTGAAGTGACCCAGAACTACGGCACTCAGGCAGTATTTCTTTCGGCCGGTGGCTATCATCATCACATTGGTTTGAATACCTGGTATAGCAAAGGAAAGGAACCTGCGCCGGTGCAGTCTGCAGGTTTGTTTCATGCGGCTATTCTTTATCCCTCAAAAAAGGACCTGGCTAATATTTTTAAACGGTTGATCGAAAAGAATTATCCTATTACAGGTGCTTCGGACCATGGCGTTTCGCTTGCTATTTACCTGGATGATCCGGATGGAAACGGGATAGAATTATATTGGGACCGGCCAAAGGAAGCATGGACCAGGGACGAAAATGGAAATCTCAATATGATCACCCAGGCTCTTGATCTTGAGGACCTTTTAAAAAATGCGGACAGTTAACCTTTATACACAACACCTGTGGTTGGTGTTTCGTATAACTCTATCCGGCTTAACAAAGGCAGCAGGGGCTTAATTTGCTTCCAGATCCAGATGGTGATATTTTCTGCAGTTGGATTCTCCAGTTCCCTGATGTCATTTATAAGTTTGTGGTCCAGTTGGTCAATAACAACTGCCAATGCATCTTTCAATTCTTTGAAGTCCATGATCCAGCCATAATATGCATCCGGTTCACCTTCCAGGAAAACCTTAAGCCTATAAGTATGTCCATGCATGTTCTTACACTTATGCCCTTCAGCCACATTAGGTAAAAAATGCGCCGAATCAAAAGAAAATTCTTTGTAGATCTCCATTTCGCCGCAAAAGTAAAATAAAGGACCGATTAAATGGTTTTCACAAGGTAAGATGAAGAAAAGTCCAATACAGGATTAACATTTTTTGCAAATAGTCCAAATACGGTTGAACCGCTGCCACTCAAAGATGAATAAACCGCCCCGGCCTCGTATAGCTGTTGTTTTATCTTTCCGATGGATGGATATTTTTCAAATACCGGTTTTTCAAAATCGTTTTTGAGCATGTCTTTCCAATGTTCCAATGGCGATTGGATGATTTCTGTAAGCGAAGCCGGTCTTCTTTCAATATCCAGTTGCGAAAAAGCCCAGCCGGTATTGATATGGATTCCGGGATTAACAAGGATGATAGTATAGGGGGTTAGGTCCAATTTGATCTCGTTTAAGATCTCCCCCCGGCCTCTGGCCAGGCAAGGCTGGTTGATAATGAAAAATGGACAGTCGCTTCCTAATTGGAGGGCGTATTTTATCAATTGCTCCCTGTTTAACCCAAGCCTGAAAAGTTTATTGAGCTGTAAAATGGTAAATGCACCATCAGCACTTCCGCCACCCAGTCCGGCACCGGAAGGAATCATTTTATGTAAGTGGATGGAAACGGCAGGCAGGTCTTTAAAATCATTCTTTAGCATCTTCCAGGCCCGGATGCAAATATTGTCATCCTGCATGGCATCCAGTTCCAATCCGGAGAGGGATAACACGGATTCCTTTGAATGAGGAGCAGGAATTATTTCCAAAGCATCGGTAAGGTCAACCGGATAAAATATTGTTTCCAGGTCGTGAAAACCATCTTCTCTTTTTTGAAGAATGTTTAAGCCGAGGTTGATCTTACAATTAGGATAAAGGATCACTGGGATTTAATATGGATTTATGGATGGAAATGGAAAAATAATGATCATAGATTAAAAGGCATTTGGAATGACGGATCACGGATGAAACGAATTTAAGGATGGCCACGGAATACTAATTGGGATCACGGATGAAACGAATTTAAGGATGGCCGCGGATAATATTAATGGGATCACGGATGAAATGGATTTTAAGGATGGCCGCGGAATACTAATTGGGATCACGGATGAAAGGATTTAAGGATGGCTGCGGAATACTAATTGTGATCACGGATGAAAGGATTTAAGGATAGCCACGGATAAACTAAGGGGATCAC
>CBIHLW010000057.1:0-10869 GCA_966210755.1 uncultured bacterium | reverse complement strand
GAAGGAATACTGGTTACAGAATACGCTGGTGATATCAGGAATTTCAGCCTTGAAACAAATGAAGAAACAACGGTTTATAAAGAAGCCGGACAACCCTTTGTTACAAATAAAGGAGAGGTGATTACCATTTCCGGTAAATTTCCAAAAGCCAATTACCTCGTACAGATTTCAGATGCTGAATTCAATAACAATAAAAAGCTTCTCGACCTTAGCGATGGCTGGATAGGTGGAAAGATCTATGGATTAAAGATGTCGCCCGATGGAAAAAACCTTGCAGCAGGTATAACCAGCTACAGTGGTTATAAAATAGAAAAGGATGCCGTGGTGGTATTCGATATTGAAGGAAATGTGATATCGAGATTCGAAGAAAAATATCAGCCCGACTGGACACCTGATGGCCGGCTTGTTATGAGCGGTTCATTAATGTCTGAAAGTGCTGATGGTAAAGTTTATTCCAAAACGCCAGGCATTTACATTTCATCAAAAGACTTTTCATCAGTACTAAGAATAGATCCGGGTTTTGATGATCCGGCACCGGTGAATGTATCTGTTAGCCCGGATGGGAAAAAGATTGCTTTTGTAAAGAATCAGCACGTATGGGTAATGGATATTGATGGACAGAACGTTCAGCAGCTAACCGCTTCCGGGGGAGATAACCAGGAATCTTTTCCAACCTGGTCGCCGGATGGCCGTTACATAGCCTGCTGGGTTTATAAAACATTTGAAGAAAGCTATTATACCGCTATTGCCATAGTGCCTGCTGACGCAGAGGTGCCCGTTAAATTAACCAATGAGGCCCCTGTATGGCCAAAAGATGAAAAGGGCTTTAGAATTAGCGGCGGCGCTCACCAGTTCAGCTGGATAAGAAAGTAAATGGTGAATTCAAAGTTCCTCACTTAAGCAAAAGATCAATACGCATGTGTAAGGATCCTCATCGTTGCGTATTGATCTTTTCCAGGTACTGATATGTTCTATTCAACCCCAAAAAAATAATTCAGTTAAACTACCCAACCTTTTTCAGGTCTTCACAGTAGATAGCTATATACTATCCTGGTATACTTTGGTTCTATGCATCAATGGTAATTTGCCCTTTCAATACCGGCACCTAAATCATTCATATGCGAATTGGCCTGCTGTTATTTTGCATTTGCATTTCTGCCTGTTCTTTTGGCCAGGTCAGCCTGAAGGAAGGATGTCTGCTGAACCTGTACAGCCAGGAACAATATAAAATAGATAAAGGCAGGGCAGGTGCAGGCCAGGAAATCCTGAGGGTCACCGAAGACGAGGTGTTAGTCTTACCCGTTGTTTTCCATGTTATTCACCAATATGGGGATGAAAATATTTCAGATGGCCAGGTTTTACAGGCGCTCAACGC
The DNA here is from genome assembly GCA_966210755.1 of uncultured bacterium. Lineage (GTDB taxonomy): Bacteria > Bacteroidota > Bacteroidia > Chitinophagales > Chitinophagaceae > Flavisolibacter. The sequence continues at coordinate 9,494 of CBIHLW010000057.1, read as the reverse complement.
ATTGAATGATGGATTTGCCAATGTGAATGTTTTTGATCAGGGCTCAGGCGTTAATACCAATATCCGTTTTTGCCTGGTAAAACAGGATGAAAATGGACATTTCACAACAGGCATTAATCATGTTTATGCAGACCTTCCTGAAATCATTCCCGAAGTTCATGATGGTTTTCTTAAATCCCTGATCAACTGGGACCCTGACAGATACATCAATATCTGGGTAGTAAAAGAAATTACCGGTTTTAAGGAAGAGCAGGACTGCGGATTTAAAAAAGAGCATGACATTGCAGGTTATGCCACGCTCCCTGGCGCTCATGGAACGGACCGGGACGGAATTGTAGTGGAAGCGGCTTCCATTCAGTCCACCATTATTCACGAAATGGGTCACTACCTTGGTCTCTACCATACTTTCTCCGGTTGCACAAATAATGATTGCTCCATTGATGGCGACATGGTTTGTGATACACCTCCCCAGGGCCGGTCGGGTGCAGCCTGTGATGGAAGTTCTAACACCTGTAATACGGATGACCAGTCTGGATTTTCAACCGACCAGAACGACCTTCCTTACAATTTTATGGATTATACCGGTTGTCCGCATGATTTCACACCCGGACAAAAGGAAAGGATGCGCTATATGGTTCTTAATGTCAGGAACAGCCTTTTAAATCAAACCACCTGCGAAATTGTTTGTCAGGATCCGGAAGAAGCGGAATTCACCTTTCCGGTGATCAATTATAAAACCGGTGACCCCATTCATTTCACCAATACATCAACAGGTAACAATTATGAATGGTATATAAATGACCAGCTCATTTCTACATCAACGGATCTCGATTATATATTTTTACACCAGGGGTGGTTTAAAATTGAACTGGTTGCCCGATCTTCAAATCCGGATGCATGCAGCAACAGGCAGGTCAACTGGATCCGGGTTTATTGTGCCATAAGGTCTTTGATCAGTGTCAGCAAAAATAAAGTGGACATCAATGAACCGGTTTTATTTTCAGCTGATATAACTGAACTAACCCCAGACAATTCCCCTGTTCTTTACCAATGGTATCAGAATGGAGAGGCATTCAGTACCGTTCCGGCTCCAACATACAAATTCCAGACAGCAGGCGATAAGATCATTTACCTGGTTACCAGAAAAGGAACCTGTACCGATACTTCCAATTATAAACTGGTCAGGGTGAAACCGCTTCCTGATTATACGCTCCGGCTTAATGAAATTAGCTGTAGCGAAGCCGGTAATAAAAAAATTGTGTTTACCATTTGTAATGAAGGCCACAAAGATTTACCTGCGGGATTACCCGTTAGCTTTTATCATAAAAACCCAACTTCTGAAAACGCACAACTGATCGGTACCGTTTTCCTCACCGATAAAGGGGTTGGAGCATATTGTTGTGAAAGTTTTGAAATGGAAATACCAAATGGAGTTGAAGTTGAAGGTCATTACATATATGCTGTTATAAATGATGATGCCAGTCTGCCTACTCCTTATCAGTTCACCATGTTTCCGGTTACCGGCTTACCTGAATCCGTTTATGAGAACAATATTGACAGCCTTGAATGGGTACCCTTTACTGTAACCGTTGCTCCTAAAGATACCATGGTGCTTCTTGGAACAGTTGTAGACCTTACGGCCACGGTAAGCAGGGATTCGGCCACCATCCGCTGGGTCACCACCAAAGGGCAGCTGAGCTGCGACACCTGCCTTACTACCCGGATAATGGTAGAAGGGTATACAGTAATAATTGTAAGCGCCACTTCGAAAGATGGGTGTATTGATACTGATACAGCCTTCATTAGAATTTCAATTGAACAGGATATTCTGATACCTTCAGCCTTTACACCGAATAAAGATTTCAAAAACGACTGGTTTTATGTATTGGGAAATACGCATGTGGCCCGCATCACCCGGATGGCAGTATTTAACCGTTGGGGTGAAAAAGTTTTTGAGCGATCGGATTTTGATCCCAACATTCCTGAACTGGGATGGGATGGGAAATACAAGGAACGGGATGCAGCGCTGGCAACCTATGTATATTATGTTGCTGTTGAATTTCTTGATGGTTCGCGCAAAACCTATAAAGGAACGGTTATCCTGGTGCGGTAGATAATGTTTAGTATAATTCCCTTTAGTTTTAGATCCCTTTAAGTTTACAGTCTTTTTTTACATTCAGTATTTTCTTTACCTCTGTTATTCACAAAATGGGTACAGGGAACAATTGCCCTTTCCATTAAAAAACCAATGGCCGCAACCTGAATTTATTATTGGAGAATTCCAGCGCAGGCGCGGGAAATTTCACGCAGTTAAGGCCCGCAAGCAGGGTTCTAATTAATTTACTGTTTGTTTTGATCCTGGTAAAATCTATGTCAGGTGAAAGATACCATTGCCTGTATCTTTTAATATCCTGCCTGTCGAAAACAATATTACCATTATCATCATATGCCCTGTTCTCAAAACCACCAAATAATCCTTCAGCACCATGGCCTATTGAAACTGATAGCCAGTCGGGCAGGTTGGCACAGGGAAAAATCGATTTGATATTGACACCCAGCCAATAGGTTTGTCCATTATAATCCTTCAATAATTTTTCAGGTTTATTGGTACCAAATAATTCGTTGGCACGGGACCTCAGGTCCCCGTCATATTTTTTTATATGGGCTGAAAATTTAAAATTGATCTTCTGTTCATCCCATGCCAGTTCCTGAACGGCAAACAAGCCCGTACCAAAAAAATTAGCGCCTATGTCCGTCCAGCTCCAGCCCCAGTTTGCAGAATGGGCATCCAGGAATTCAATCACCGTTAGGTAGGTAAAACCTGAAATACTTCCGAGCACTACCGCCTGTTTCTTGTTTATTTCCTGTTTCCCATGTGCCCAGTTCCATGTAGCGGCAGAAGCCCTGCTAAGATTATAAGCCGTCCAGGCATGACCGATCTTATCAACCTGCAACCATTCCCTGGAATCGTTGAAAGTATGAAAGGACGATTTTGGATAATCCTTATACCAGGCATTATTCAAAGTAATAAGCGATGCTACGTAGATGCCTGCAGTGGCAGATCCCACCAGCCATTTCCGGTTCCTGAAAGGATCATCGGGGTTATTGGCATTACCTGTCATTAAGGTTTTATCAGGATCATCCTGTGCGGCTGGTAATAATGAGGTAAAACAAAAGAATATGAACAGCAGCTTTTTCAATTGTTCAAATGTACGTACACTTAACTTCGCATAGATTTTGAATGTTATCTAAACTTTAAACCTGAAACATTTATGAGTAGCGTGATCCAGGAAAGTATCAATAAATGGCTGAACGGCGCTTTTGATGATGAAGTAAAAGAACAGATCAAACAAATGCAGCGGGATAAGCCCGATGATGTAGCTGATGCATTTTACCGTAATCTAGAATTTGGAACCGGTGGACTGCGCGGACTGATGGGTGTGGGCACCAACCGCATGAATAAATATACAGTTGGGATGGCCACACAGGGATACGCCAATTATCTCAGGAAAAGTTTTCCAGGAAAAGAGGTGAAGGTTGCCATTGCACACGACAGCAGAAATAACAGCCGCTTTTTTGCAGAAACTGCTGCCAATGTTTTTGCAGCAAATGGCATTAAGGTTTTTCTTTTTGAAGACATGAGGCCCACCCCCGAATTATCTTTTACCATCAGGCATTTTGAATGCCAGGGTGGCGTGGTATGTACTGCATCACACAACCCAAAAGAATACAACGGTTACAAAGCATACTGGGATGATGGTGGTCAGCTGGTGCCACCTCATGATAAGAATGTAATTGCTGAAGTGGAAATGATCCATGACGTTCATGATGTAAAATGGAATGGAGGGGAATCAAATATCACGATCATTGGAAAAGAGGTTGATGAAGTTTATATCAATATGGTAAAAGGACTGAGTGTATATCCGGAAGTGATCAGGGAACAAAAAGACCTTAAGATCGTTTATACACCTATTCATGGCACCGGTATAAAATTAATACCACAGGTATTGAAAGAATATGGATTCGAAAATGTGCATATTGTAGAAGAACAGTCTGAACCTGATGGAAATTTCCCCACAGTTGTTTACCCTAATCCTGAAGAAAGCGAAGCTATGAGCATGGGATTAAAAAAAGCAAAGGAGCTTGATGCCGACATACTTTGTGGTACAGATCCGGATGCCGACAGGGTAGGGATCGGGGTTAAGGATTCAAAGGGTAACTGGGTTTTGCTGAATGGAAATCAAACCGCTGTTCTTGCCTTTAATTATATGATTGAAAGCAGGAAGGAAAAAGGTGTAGCCAAACCAAATGACATGGTGGTAAAAACCATTGTAACAACCAATCTGATTGATGTAATAGCCGGAAAGAATGGTGTTAATTGTTATAATGTACTCACCGGTTTTAAATGGATAGCCGAACTGATTAAAGAAAAGGAAGGACAGGAGAATTATGTTATTGGGGGGGAAGAAAGTTACGGCCTGATGATAGGTTCGCAGATCAGGGATAAGGATGCGATTTCCGCAGTTGCTATCCTTTGCGAAATGGCGGCTTATGAAAAAAGTAAGAATAGAAGTTTATACGACAAGCTGCTGCACCTTTACCTGCAATATGGTTATTACCAGGAAGATCTTGTTTCCATCACCAAAAAAGGAATGAATGGTCAGCAGGAAATTGCAGACATGATGGAAGGCTTCAGGAAAGAACCCCCGAAAGAACTTGCAGGCAGTAAAGTAATTGAATTGCTCGATTATCAAAAGCAGGTTAAAACAGATCTCCTCTCCGGGAAACAAGCCACCATCAACCTTCCAAAATCCAATGTATTGCAATTTGTAATGGAAGACGGAAGCAAGATCAGCGCCCGTCCTTCAGGAACTGAACCCAAGATCAAATTTTATTTCAGCGTGAACACAGAACTCGAATCCCTTGAAAAATTTGATGAAGCACAAAAAACTGCAAAGCAAAAAATTCAGAAAATCATTGCTGAAATGAAACTGGGGTGATACTATTGATTTCAACAGGAATTCAACAGGTAGCTTTTGAGATACCCGATAGCCATCCATGCCGTAATTCAACAGGTAAAATAAAGGTTTTTAAAACGCAATTCGCACTCTGAAAGGTATATCCAAAAACAAAAAAGCGCTCTGGTTGGAGCACTTTTACTTTAGGCGGATGGACTTAATATGTTGACAGTTAGTTTTGGTTGCGATCCGAGAGCACAAAGAAAGGTTTCATTTATCGGTCTGACAAATGCAAATCGGTGAAATACTGATTTCAGCCGTTGGTTTTTTCAAATTTCCTTTTGGATCTCCACGAAGGCCATAAACCTGGTACGGTCTGTCTGTATCTTTTATATTTATCTCCAAATTCAGCTTCAAGCTTTTCCTCTTCCAGGTATATACCTATTAACGTATAAAACGTAATAATGGTATTCATGATCAGTACAGAAAAATGCGGGATCATTAAAAATAAGCCCCAGATAAATGCAAAAGTACCCAGGTAAAGAGGATGTCTGAGATAGGTATGTATTCCGGTCACCATTAGTTCGCTTTTGGAATCATTATAGATGAGACTGCGCAAGCCACTTAGATTCAGGAAATACTTCCTGATACAAATGAGCATTAAAAATGCACCACCAAAAGATATTAAGCCTCCAATGATAGTAAACAAAGCTTTTTTATCAAAAACCTTAATTACCGGCATCTGAATATGATAGAGAACCAGGAATATCAGTCCTGCAAATGAAAATATCACATAACCGGGCCTGTAAATCCTATAAATGGACCCCAGGCTTTTCTGGAAAATTTTCTTGACTTTCATGTGGGCCAGTACACTATGCAGGGCACAATAGATGATCCACATCACCGCAAGTATAAAATGTTCTTTCATTCACTATAAAACTATATCATTTGCTTTTTATGATATCTCTCAATTTATATTTGCCGCATGAGACAGACTGAGGACAGTTACCGTCACAAAGGATTGAGAAAAAAACTAATTGAGGTAGTTCGTTCAAAAGGAATTACAGATGAAAATGTTCTCGCAGCCCTTGAAAGGATACCAAGGCATTTTTTCCTGGACTCTGCATTTGATGAAGTGGCTTACGAGGACAAAGCATTTCCCATAGCGGAAAAACAAACCATTTCCCAGCCATACACGGTTGCTTACCAATCCCAGCTATTACAGGTTAAACCATATGACAAGGTTTTAGAAATTGGAACCGGTAGTGCTTACCAGGCCTGTGTTCTTGCGGAAATGGGAGCACAGGTATATACCATTGAAAGGCAGAAAAAATTATTTGAATCCAATAAGGCTTTTGCTTACCTCAAAAAATATCCCAGTATAAAATTCTTTTATGGCGATGGTTATGAGGGCCTCCCAACTTATGCACCATTCGATAAAGTTATCATAACTGCAGCCGCTCCTGACATCCCACAAAAACTGGTCAACCAGATGAAACCCGGTGGAATGATGGTGATACCGGTGGGCAGCGGTGATGTTCAAACCATGAAAAGACTGATAAGGCAGGCTGATGGAAGCATAAAGGAAGAAGTTTATGACCGCTTTAGTTTTGTACCCATGCTTGGAGGAAAGAGGGAATAGGAGCCATTGACCAATCACTATCCGCTTCCGACTCTCAACTCTTCTGATTATCTTTCCTCATCTAATTACTTATGCGAATTTTTTCTTTTATCATCAGCACGGTCATCACCATTGCCCTGGTTTTCGCTTTAAATAATAAATGGGGGGCTATTCCGCCTCTTGGAAAATTTTTAAGTCCGCAACAGGGCTTCTGGCAAAATGCAGAACCGGTACATGGAAACCACAATGAAAATTTCGTGATCAACGGACTCAAAGGAAAAGTGGAAGTTTATCTTGATGAGCGCCTGGTTCCGCATGTGTTTGCACAACATGATGAAGACGCTTATTTCGTACAGGGTTATTTACATGCCAAATACCGCTTGTGGCAAATGGAATTACAGACGTTTGCTGCTGCCGGAAGGATCAGTGAAAAAATGGGTAACGATCCCCGTTACATCAATTTTGACCGGGAGCAGAGAAGACTCGGAATGGTATATGCTGCTGAAAATGCATTGAAAGAATTCGAAGCGGATCCTGCCTCAAAAGCAACCTGCGATGCGTACACGGCTGGTGTAAATTCATACATCAGTACACTTACAGAAAGCACCCTCCCTCTCGAATATAAATTGCTTGATTACCGTCCGGAACCCTGGTCAAATCTTAAGATTGCCCTGTTCCTGAAACAAATGAGTAAAACGCTGGCAGATTATAGCCCCGACCTTCATTATACAAGATCCAAATTATCATTTTCGTTTGAAGAGCTCATGCAACTTGATCCACAGGTACCTGATTCACTGGCGCCGATCATTCCTTCAGGAACTGTTTTTACGCCTCCGGGAATCATTCCTGTTGCTCCCGCGTCGGCCGACTCCTTATATTTTGAAAGAAAAGACAGCATCCAGGTGGAAGAATATTCAAAACAGGATCCTAATAATGGCAGCAATAACTGGGTTGTGAGTGGAAAAAAAACACAAAGCGGCGCACCTATACTTTGTAATGATCCACACCTGGAATTATCCTTTCCATCCATATGGTATGAAATGCAGATCACCACACCCAACATTCAGGTGTATGGTGTAACCTTTCCGGGATCTCCCAATATCATCATTGGGTTTAACAACGACATTGCATGGGGTGTTACAAATGCCCAGCGTGATGTAAAAGATTTTTATGAGATCCGTTTCAAAGACGACAGTAAACAGGAGTATTGGTTCAATGGTGAATGGGAGAAAACCAGTTTACGGATTGATACAATTAAGATCAGCGGAGCAGAAAACATATACGACACTATTGCTTTTACTCTTTTCGGGCCAGTGATGTATGATAAAAGCTTTTCAAAGGATTTTACAAACAACCGGGCCATTGCTGTAAGATGGACAGCACACGATCCTTCCAATGAAGGACTGACATTTTACAAATTGAACCGTGCAAAAAATTATGATGATTATCTGCAGGCCATAAAGCACTTCAGCTGCCCGGGACAAAATTTTGTTTTTGCCAGTAAAACAGGTGACATTGCCATTTGGCAGCAGGCCAGGTTTCCTTTGCGATGGTATGGCCAGGGCATGTACCTTATGCCGGGTGAAGATTCCTCTTATATGTGGCAGGGTTATATTCCACAGGAGGAAAATCCGCATATATTAAATCCTGACACCGGTTTCATTCAAAGCGCCAACCAGCGTCCCGTAGATTCAACCTATCCTTATTTTATTCCCGGAGGTTATATAACTCCAAGGGGCGTGGCAATTACCAGGAAGCTGGCTGCCATGCAAAATATCACTCCGGATCATATGATGAGGCTTCAAAACGACAACTACCATGTATTTGCCGAATCTGCAAGACCCATGCTTTTAAAGTATGTAAATGAGAATGCACTCGATGCAGATGCACAAAGATATCTCGACATGGTAAAACAATGGGACCTCTATGCCAATCCCAATTCAACAGGTGTAACGGCATTTCAAAACTGGTTTGATTCTGTAGAAAACGGAGTTTGGATGGATGAATGGAACAAAGATTCTCTAAAAATGGGTATGCCGGATGAACAAACCTTACTGGAATGGATCAATAAAGATTCTCTATTCAGGTTCATTGATGATATCAATACAACCCCGGTTGAAAGTTTAAATGACATAGTAACAACGGCCTTACAGAAAGCAACCCAAAACCTGAAAAAACAGGAAGCCGCAGGCAGGCTTGAGTGGACAAAATTCAAAGACCCTGTTATTTATCATTTGTTGAGAGATGCTGTTATGCCTTTTGCAAGAAAGATACCCGTTGGTGGATGGAGCAATGTGATAAATGCTACAACCAAAAGTCATGGGCCAAGTTGGAGGATGATCGTTCATTTAACCAGCGAAACGGAAGCCTATGGTGTATATCCCGGTGGACAAAGCGGCAATCCGGGAAGTATATTTTATGATAATATGGTTGACCATTGGACCCAGGGTAAATATTACCGGCTTTGGGTGATGAAGGAAAGTGAAGCTGATGATAAACGTATAATTGGAAAACTAACTTTTACAAATTCCTGATATCAATGAAGATCTTACTTGCTGTTTTGCTGATCGCAATATTGAGTTACCTCGCCGGATTGTATCTGCCCTGGTGGAACATAGCCATCATAGCGTTTTTAACTGCATTGTTCATTCCACTAAAACCCGGCTATGCATTTCTTGCCGGATTTCTGGGAATTTTTCTGATGTGGGCCATTGTTGCACTATGGTGGGATATTAAAAATGAAAGTATACTGTCCCACAAGATCGCACAACTATTTCCCCTGGGTGGCAGTTCTTTCCTTTTAATCATGGTTACTGCATTAGTTGGGGGATTAGTGGGTGGATTCGCTGCCATGAGCGGGAGTAGTTTGAGAAAGTTGGTGTAACGGTCATAATGAGGCCTGATCTATTTCAATT
>CBIHLW010000056.1:0-10923 GCA_966210755.1 uncultured bacterium | reverse complement strand
CAGTCCCTACCCTGTTATCTTTTGCGGTGATGTGGGTGATGTGCCTAACTCATATGCCTATTTCAAATTAAAAAAGAATATGCAGGATGCCTTTCTGGAAAAAGGTTCGGGATTGGGAAGAACATTCAGGTTCATTTCACCAACCCTGAGAATTGACGCGGTGCTGGCTGATGAAAGATTTAAGATAAAACAGTTTGAAATGCCTGAATTCAATTATTCCGATCACCTTCCATTGCTCACCGACCTTGAATTGAAATAAACTAAAAACTAAAACCTGCCTGGCTGGCGGGGAAAACCAGTTTGGTGCTTTTACGGGTACCATTCACCGTTACATGAAGAATGTTTATCTGTTCAGAAGTGAAATCGTGAAGCAGGGTATTATTCACATCAATTTTCCTGGCCGCCGGCACCAACAACACTTCAAGATAAACATACGCGGATTCCTTATCTGCCTCATATCCCACATAATTTAATCTGGCTGGCTTACCATCAACAACTATCGAAAGGTGATTCGCCATATAAGCGGGAATATATTTATCAAAGGAGGATTTATCCTTTCCGGTTGTAATATCCAGGGTGGTACCATTATTCTTTTCAAGAATGGCTTCCAGGTCGTCAGCAAACATTTTACAACTTATTTCAAGCGCTTTTGATGCAGTATTGTGACTGATCTCTGTCACGGAAAGGTAAAATGGATGCACGGATGATGTGTTCTCTGAAATAAATGCCGGCTCCGCGGATGGTTTGAAGGCAAAAAAAGAAAAACCAAAAACAAAAAACCATTTATACAGCATTAGCACCATCAGAATAGATTTTTTTTCCTTTACAAAAGTCTGGTTTATTTTGAAGCCCTGAAAATTTAAAGCGTTAAAACTAGAAATGGGTTTGGGAACGTATTGTCCCTTCTCCTTACATTGGCACATGGAAGATTTTGGTTTCTATTTTCAATTTGGCTGGGATCATATCATTGATATCGGCGCTCTGGATCATATCTTTTTTATTGCTGCCCTGGCAGCCATTTACATGCTTAAGGACTGGAAACAGGTATTGATACTGGTTACTGCTTTTACTTTAGGCCATGCGATAACTATGATACTCAGTTCAAAAAATTTAATTGAGGTCAATACAGGATGGATCGAATTTCTGATCCCCTGTACTATTGTAGTTACGGCCCTGAGCAATCTTTTTCAGAAAACTTTTACACAAAGAACTATACGCATCAACTATTTTTTAGCGTTGTTCTTTGGCCTCATTCATGGTTTGGCCTATGCCAACCTTATAAAATTCATGATCACCGGTGAACAGGATTTCGTATGGTCGTGGTTTAGTTTTAGTGTAGGTTTGGAAGCGGGACAGATACTTGTGGTTTTTCTGATCCTTTTACTGGCCCAGCTGTTTGTCGGGATTTTTAAATTAAATCGCAGGATCTGGGTAATGACCGTTTCAGGTGCGGTGTTGATCTTTGCATTAAAAATGGCTATTGAAAGAGTGCCGTAATGTGCCATGACCGGTTATTGGTTGAAAAGCCCTTAACTACATCAAGATTTTGCATAATTTACTGCCTCCTTCCAACATAATTTTATATATCACATAAATCAATAACACATGAAGAAAGTTTTCTTGTTTTTTGCATCGGCAGGTATCTTACTTACCTCTTTTGCTCAGAACATTCAAAACAACCCCGGCTCTAACCATGGAAATAAGTTTGAGCAGCTTGGCACTATATTGCCAACTCCCAACCAGTACAGGTCGGCCAGCGGTGCACCAGGTCCAAAATACTGGCAGCAAAGATGCGATTATGACATCAGGGCAACGCTTGATGAAGTAGCATTGAAGCTGACAGGTTCTGAAACGGTAACCTACTACAACAATTCTCCCGATGTATTAACCTATTTATGGCTGCAGCTGGATGAAAATGAGCACAGCACCATCAATAATGCCAACTACCAGAACAGCAGCACCATGCCCAACCGCGGTGTTCAGTTATCGCAACTGGAAAATATGGAGAACAACAAAGCTGACAATGGTTATGGTCATATCATCACCAAACTCACAGATGCTGCAGGCAAACCCCTGAAGTACACCATTAACAAGACCATGATGAGGATTGAATTACCTCAGGCCTTAAAACCAGGTCAGAAATTTATTTTTAAATGCGACTGGAATTACAAAATTCCGGATCGTATTTCCATGGGTGGCCGTGGCGGTTATGAATATTTTGCTGAAGATGAGAATTATATCTTCACCATTGCACAATGGTATCCCCGGCTTTGTGTGTATACCGATTATACCGGTTGGCAGAATAAGCAGTTTACCGGGCGTGGTGAATTTGCACTCACCTTCGGAAACTTTAAAGTTCAGATGACGGTTCCTTCCGATCATGTTGTTGGTAGTACAGGAGAATGTCTCAACTATGCACAAACGCTTTCACCTGCCCAGCAGGCGCGCTGGAAAAAAGCCCAGACCTCCAAAGATGTTATTGAGATCGTAACACTTGCAGAAGCTAAGGCAGCAGAATCTAAAAAGAGCAAGGCAAAAAAAACCTGGATTTTCAAAGCGGAAAATGTACGTGATTTCGCATGGACCTCTTCGCGCAAATTTGTGATGGATGCCATGCCTGTATCTGTTGAAGGTAAAAAGATCATGTGCATGAGTTTTTATGGTAAAGAAGCCTATAACCTGTGGCGCAGGTATTCCACCAAGGTGGTTGCGCATACCATCAAGACCTATTCCAAATATTCTATCCCCTATCCTTATCCAACAGCACAAAGTGTTGAAGCCTCCAGTGGTATGGAATATCCCATGATCTGTTTCAATAACGGCCGTACCAATAAGGATGGCTCCTATAGCGAACAAACCAAATATGCAATGATTGGTGTGATCACACACGAAGTTGGACATAACTTCTTCCCGATGATCATTAACAGTGATGAAAGACAATGGACATGGATGGATGAAGGCATCAATTCATTTGTACAGTTTTTAACACAGGAAGAATTCGACAATCGTTATCCTTCGCGCAGAGGAGCTGCATGGGCTATAACCGATTATATGAAGCTGCCAAAGGACCAGCTGGAACCTATCATGGTAAATTCTGAGAATATTGTACACTTTGGAAACAACGCCTATGGCAAACCTGCTACCGCTTTGAACATTCTCAGGGAAACCATCATGGGACGTGAATTATTTGACTACGCATTCAGGGAATATTCACGTAGATGGGCATTCAAACATCCTGAACCTGCCGATTTCTTCCGTACCATGGAAGACGCCAGCGGAGAAGACCTTGACTGGTTCTGGAGAGGATGGTTCTACGGAACAGATGCCGTAGATATCTCGCTGGATTCAGTAAAATACGCAAGAGCTGAAGCCGGAAATAACCGTCCGGGAAATAACCGCCCGAATCTGCAACCCCTGGCAAAGCCATCACCGGTAATAGAAGATATCAGCAAGATCAGGAACCGTGAAGCAGGAATTGAATTTCAAACTGATGTTGATACTTCACTGAGAGATTTCTACTGGAGGTACTCCCGTGGTATTGAAGCTTATGATACAGCAAAATATGCGATGCCACAAGGTGGATTTGGATCTCCTGAACCGCTGACCGAAGCTGAAAAGGCAAACCTTACCGGAAAACATTTTTATGAACTGCACTTCAGCAATAAAGGCGGACTGGTTTCACCAATCATTATTGAATGGACATTTAAGGATGGAACAAAAGAAATTGACCAGATCCCCGCACAGGTTTGGAGAATGAATGAAAACAGCGTAGTGAAATTCTTTATGAAGGACAAAGAAGTGGCCTCTATTACGCTGGACCCATTGCAGCAAACAGCGGATATCGATCCTTCTAACAATAATTGGGGCGGACCAGAGGGCCAGCCCAGCAGGTTCCAGGTATTTAAAATGAAGCAGGCTGAGAGAGGATTTTCAAATAATGTGAACCCTATGCAGAAAGCCCGGGAGAAGAAAGATTTTTGATGTCATTTTATATTTAAAAAAGGCCGTTCAAATGAACGGCCTTTTTTATTGCATTAATATATTATACCTTACTTCAACACAACCATTTCCACCTCAATTATTTTTTATGAACCCTAACGAACTATTGATCCACAGGTTTTATTCCTGCTTTGGGAATAAAGACTACCTGGGCATGCAAAATTGTTATTCTGATCAAGCAGTTTTTAACGATCCGGTTTTTCAAAATTTAAATGCAGCAGAAGTGAAGTCCATGTGGGAAATGTTTTGTAAAAAAGGGAAAGACCTTGTAGTTCATTTCAGCAATGTTAATTCCGGTGAAGTGCATGGAACTGCTAAATGGATAGCCCACTATACTTTTTCACAAACCGGGAAAAAAGTGGTGAATAAGATTGATGCAAAGTTCCGGTTTGAAAATGGACTGATCATATATCATGAAGATGATTTTAATTTTTACAATTGGGCAAGCCAGGCTTTGGGATTACCCGGAATTTTATTAGGAAAAACTGCTTACCTGAAAAATAAGGTCAGGAAATCAGCAATGAAGAACCTGGATAGGTTTATGAAGTCAACAGCCTGATTATTTGATTTGCAAAAAATCTGTTGTTCTCCTTATCAATTCCATTTCATTCTGCCTGGAAAATATAAATTATTTCCAGGATGGCATTTCTTTCAGCAACAGCAGATCATTTTCCTTTTTCCATCCGATTGTACTGATTCCATTTGTAATGATAATATAATCTACCGGTACACTGATATTGTATCTCAATACCTGCTGCAAAACAGTTTCGCTCAGTTTTACTTCGGGTTCCTTGCATTCTACCAGCATCCAGGGCTTATGCACCCGGTCATAGATCAATATGTCAAATCTTTTCTTCAGCTCCCCCAGCCTGATCTCCTTTTCAAGCTCAATTACAGTAGAAGGATAGTGTAAGTAATTTACCAGATAGTTTACGAAATTCTGCCTCACCCATTCTTCGCCGGTTAACAATAGCCATGATTTGCGGATCGTATCAAAAATATACCTTCTTCCGTGTTCAGTTTTAATCCTGAATTCGGGTTTCGGATACTTCACTTCTATCATGCATCAAACCTAATGATTAAATTCGTTGTGCAATCCCATAATATAAATCCAATAACTGACTGATATCTTATTGAAATTTTTAAAAAATATACATGAAGAGTAAAGAAGAGATTGTAGGAAACTGGCTTCCAAGATACACAGGAGAATCGCTCTCCAATTTTGGTAAGTTTATCCTGCTTACCAATTTCAGTAATTATGTAAAGATGTTTGCTGAATGGAATAAAGTACCCATCGTAGGATCGGATAAGCCAATGCAATGTGCCACAGCCGAAGGCATCACCATAATCAATTTCGGTATGGGAAGTCCAACGGCTGCTACCGTAATGGATCTGTTAACGGCCATCAATCCGGAAGCCGTTCTGTTTCTGGGAAAATGCGGTGGATTGAAAAGACGTAATAAACTGGGAGACCTCATTTTACCCATTGCAGCCATACGTGGAGAAGGAACTTCCAACGATTATTTTCCAACTGAAGTTCCGGCCCTGCCTGCATTTGCTTTGCAGAAAGCTATTTCCACCACCATCCGGGACTATGAAGTGGATTACTGGACAGGTACTGTTTATACCACCAACCGTCGCGTTTGGGAACACGATGAACCATTTAAGGAGTACCTGCAAAAAGTAAGGGCCTATGCCATTGATATGGAAACCGCAACCATTTTTGCAGTGGGCTTTTATAATAAGATCCCCACGGGCGCCCTGTTGCTGGTAAGTGACCAGCCTATGATCCCTGAAGGTGTTAAAACAGAAGAAAGCGACAGGAAAGTAACAGAACAGTTTGTGGAGCGGCATCTTCGCATAGGTATTGATTCATTAAAGCAACTGATAAACGGCGGGCAAACTGTACGGCACCTGCGTTTCTGACAAGCATAATATTTGCATACTTTCTTAAAACAATAAAATGAAAATTCTTTTACTGGCTTCTGCGCTTGTATTACTGGCCTCGGAAAAATCGTGCAAGGATAAAAAAGAATATGATAATTGTTTCAGGGGCAGGCTGGAGATCAAAGCCAATTGCATGAACTATACCATCAGTGTATTGGAAGGAAATATGGATACCTCCCTGTATGTATCCGAATGGACAGATGAAAGTACAGGCAAACCATATAAGAAGGTATTTGAACTGGGGAGTAAATGCGATTTCCCCACTAATTTAAATGTTGGTGATGAATTCTATTTTGTGATTGACAGTAATGCAAAAAAAGACTGTGCGGTTTGTATGATGTATTATCCCGTACCATCCAAAAGTTTGCAGATCAGAGTAATTGATTCTGCCTGTAAAAGCTAATCAAGACCACCATGCCTTTAAACATCAATAATGACCAAAGACTACCGACTCCAGACTTTGAACTTTGAACTTTGAACTATAAATCCCCCATGCGCCCCCTCCTCCACATACAAAACCTTTCCATTGATTTTGAAACTGATAACCAAACCACTCATGCGGTAAGGAATATCTCTTTAAAAGTAGACAGGGGTGAGATACTGGCCATAGTTGGAGAAAGCGGCTCAGGAAAATCCGTTACCTCTTTGTCCGTACTTCAGTTACTGCCAAAGCCTCCGGCAAAATACAGCAGTGGCACCATTTCATTTTCAGAAAATGGAAAAGATGCCGTTGAATTGATCAGTGCCGGTCATCAGTTGATACGCCAGGTGCGCGGGCATAAGATCGCCATGATCTTTCAGGAACCCATGACCTCCCTGAATCCTGTAATGACCTGCGGCAGGCAGGTAATGGAAGCCTTACGCGTACATAAAAAGATCAGCAGGACCGAAGCAAAAAAGCAGGCCATCGACTGGTTTGTCAAAGTGAAATTGCCCGACCCTCCGGCTATGTTTAACCGTTATCCCCATCAGTTAAGCGGTGGCCAGAAACAAAGAGTGCTGATTGCAATGGCTATGATCTGTAATCCTTCCTTATTGATCTGCGATGAACCAACTACCGCACTGGATGTTACAGTTCAGAAAACCATCCTGGAACTGATAAAAGAATTGCAGGTACAGGAAAACATGGGAGTTATTTTCATAACGCATGATCTTGGCGTGGTTGCTGAAATTGCAAACCGCGTAGCCATTATGTATAAGGGGGAGATAGTAGAAGAAAATACAGCGCAGGCTATTTTTAAAGATCCCCGGCATCCCTATACCAGGGCGCTGATAGCCTGCAGGCCTGCCATGCATACACGTGGAGAACGGCTTCCCGTTGTTTCAGATTTTCTTGGCAATGAAACGCCTAAGTCTGCACCATCCGGCATTCAACACAAAGCAGGAAATACCGACATCCTGCTGGAAGTAAAAGACCTGACAGTTCAATTTCCCGTAAAAACTAACCTGCTGGGCCATGCTACCAGCTATGTAAAGGCAGTTGACCATGTTAGTTTTGAAATATTCAAAGGGGAAACACTTGGATTGGTTGGTGAATCGGGTTGTGGCAAAACCACCCTGGGCAGAACCCTGTTAAGACTGATCGATGCTTCTTCCGGCAGCATCATGTATAATAAAAAGGACATTACGCTCTATGGCAGGGAAGAAATGAAGAAGATCCGTAAAGATGTTCAGTTGATCTTCCAGGATCCCTATTCTTCGCTCAATCCAAGATTGAATATTGGCGCGGCCATTGCTGAACCTATGAAGGTAGCCGGCCTTGAACAGAATGATGGCCAGAGAAGGAAAAAAGTAAAAGAATTGCTGGACAAAGTGAACCTTTCCTCAACTATGCTTAACCGTTATCCGCATGAATTTTCCGGGGGCCAGAGGCAACGCATAGTCATAGCAAGGGCACTGGCATTATCGCCCGATTTCCTGGTATGTGATGAATCAGTTTCCGCGCTCGATGTGAGTGTACAGGCCCAGGTGCTTAATTTATTGAATGAACTTAAGAAAGACCTCGGACTTACCATGTTATTCATTTCCCATGACCTCTCTGTTGTGAGATATATGAGCGACAGGATCATGGTCATGCACAAAGGTGAGATCGTTGAATCAGGTGCTGCTGATGAAGTGTACCATCATCCGCGAAGCACTTACACAAGATCATTGATCGAGGCCATTCCACAGCTAAGCTTTTAGTATTACTTTCTGGCTCCTAGTCACCTTCAGCAAATTCATAAGGGGTCAGTTCATTTTCATATTTATAAAATTCCATTGCACTGTTGCGTTTGGAATACTGCATTTTCCTGAGTGCCTTCTTCAACTGGGTAATAACAGGTTCGTCGGTTTCCAGTTTGCCCGCATCGATCTGGGTAAACTCATACTGCATCCATTCATAATAGTTACCCTTTCGCTCCAGTTCAAACTTGTTGGGATCAGCCGGAACCATTCCTACCGATGCCAGCTTCCAGCTATTATCATCCCTTTTCAGTTTGTATTTAAAAAAGTAAACATAGCCGCTCTTATCTTTTTGCTGAACAGGAAGTTTATCAATAAATACTATGGTATCAGGCCTGTTATAATTGCTGGTGATACTCATCAACTTACTCCTTGCCAGATCCGTGTGGCTGAACTTACCCTTGTAGGCACCAGGCATGTTCAGCTCTTTCAGATCGCTATAAAGTTCATACCGGTAATCATCCATGCCGGCAAAATAGTTAAGCATGGAATCAGGAATCTGTTTCTTATGCCGCAACAAGAGCAGGGTTGTATTATATTTCAACCGTTTATCGTTGCTGTTCAGCAACTGATTCAGCAACTGAGGCACAGCAGCATGTTTATCCCAGAAGGGAAGCAATAGCGTTGCATACAGGCTTAACTGGCTGTTTCCGAAATCCTCCCCGTTATTGTTATACTTATTATATTCTTCCGGTTCGTCTTCCTGTGCTTTTTCAATGGACCTGTTCTTTTCGGCGATCACCTGTTTTTTTAATAATTGTCTGGCTTCAATCAGGAATTTGGGCTGATACATTTCATAATCCTTGGCACTAACCATATTGCTGTCGATCATGGTAGCCAGCAGGTCCATAATGGGTTCTTCATAATCATTGATGTTGATGAGCGGCAACAGGTCTCTGAATATGGCTGAGGTGAGCTCCAGCGTATCCTTCAATTCATCAAGGAAGGAGTTGTTTCCATAATTATTATAATTATAATCGTACGATGTAACCACCTGCTGGTTTGGTGAAGGATACGTCCATGCATTAGATCCTGACCTGACCGTTCTGTAATTATTATTACCCGTTCCTATTTCCAGTACAGGAGGTTCTGTGATCATGATATCCCTGAACACAGCATAAGAATAAGCCGTTCTTTGCTGGAGCAAAGCCTCAAGTGCTGTGTATTGCAGTTCAATTGTATCACCTGCAGCAAAATAGATTTCTTTAAGATAGTCGGCAGATTCCCTGGTCTTAATTGAAGATAGCTGCCACACAAAATCATTTTTTACATCCATGTATTTTTTCTCATTCCAGTTGAGCGAAAGGATAGCCCTCTTCAGCTGGGAGAAATCCGTAGAATCAAAAAATAACATGTTCACATTTTTTACCGCACGCTTATGAAGCAGGGTATCTGATCCAAAGAAGTCGCTGAAGAATAAGGGCGTCTTCTTTACTCCTGGGTCAATTCCTTTTACCGTATCGCCAGGGGAAAAACTTTCATAGAATTCAGTGATGAATGAACTCTTTTTTGAAATAATATCACCCTGGGTTTCTAACCGGTAGTCAATTCCATTCCTGGAGAATAATTTACCCTGCACATAGCGGCTGCTGCCCGGATCGCCCAAAACATATTCAAACACTCTGGTACTATCGGGTAACTCATATTTCCTGCGGCTGATATAGGTCCAGTCCATTTTATGCGACTTAAACTTCAGCGTATCTTCTTTTCTTACCAGCGTATCATCATCAAAATAATACCTGGATGGTTTATTGAAGGAAACATAGATCTTCTCGCCTGTTGAATCGCTTTTCACCAGCTTTTCCCTGTAGATATCTTTTTCAATCAGCAACATTTCCTCCTCTTCCATATTATATCCCTGGTAAATGTTTTCAGGATACATGGAGATCTTCCTCGGCTTATCCAATAATACCGGTGAGGAAACCGTAAAATGCAATGTTGTATCGGTTTGTTGTACCGGATCACCATAAACAAATGGCTGTATGGAGAATGAACTGATGAATTTCTTCATGGTAGCATTTTCTTTCCTGCCATGCGTGATCAGGGTATAATAATGGGGGCCCTGAATAATAAACCGGACCAAGGCAATGGATCCATCCTTATACCTGTAGCGCGCATCCAGCATTCCATATTTACCAAGCCTGCCCTGCTTACGGCTCAATTGTTTATCAATGAATTCGGAAGAAGCAAAACTTTCTTCCATCAGATTCAGATCAAATGAATCCTCTTCAACAAAATCATAATTATGAATATCAGTGCGGATCACCTCATAACCTGTACCGGTCAATGGATCTGCAGCCAGGAACTGCCAGCTGCCCACATTGGTAATTACAGGCTGGTGTGGAAGGTCCACTTCAAATCCACCAAAAGAAGGACTCCATTTTTTCCACTCCGTTTTATAATTTCTTAATTCTATACTATTGAAAAACTGGTCAGCTTCTTTCCCTTCATTTACATAATCGCCATTACCACTCATTTTAAATAAAATGATCTCGAATGGGGTAACCATAATGTTGTATCGCTGGTAATCGCCACGGCGGGTCCTGTTCACCACTTCAAAGCCTTTGTATCCATTCTTAGTGATCTTTTGCTTCGTCAATATCTTTCCTGGTATATTCTCATAGATCACGCTGTCGATCTTACGCAACACCACATCTTCACTATGTCCCCATAATAAACTATTGGTATAGATCCTGGTAACCATATAATAGCTGCCATTGCTCATATCAGCAAACTGCTGCTGCCTGGCCATAC
>CBIHLW010000055.1:0-10926 GCA_966210755.1 uncultured bacterium | reverse complement strand
GGGGTCAAGCTTGTTCATGTTCATATTGATCTTGCTGATATTTCCACCTGTCAAAACATAGAACTGGTCACTCACTTCAACAATATCAAATCCAAAATTATTATCTGTACCGGCTATTTTTTCTGTTTTGTTATTCTCAAAAGGCGCGTCAATAGTTTTCCATAATGCAGGCCGGCCCTCTCCATGGTTGCTTGTATAAAACACAGTTGTTTTATCACCCTTGCCATATACAAACTGCAGGTATTGAGATCCAAACGGCGGGCTCACTCTTTCCATCCTTTCCATGATATGCTCCATATCTATCACTATTGCAGCTGCCGGCTTTACAGGAGGGATCATTTTTTTAGTGGTGTCTTTTTTGGCAGTGTCAGCCTTATTATTATCTTTAAACTTTTAATTTTTATTGTCTTAACTGAATGTTTCATCAATTTTTTCAAGTTCCAGATTATAGATATTTGGATCCTGCATACCAAATGGATAGGAAGGTCTTAACCTTGAAGATTCGAAGAAGATAAATTTACCGTCGGGCGACCAGATGGGATCTGCTTCTGTTATTCCCGTATTGGTAAGGTTGATGGTTTTTTTCTCCTTCAGGTTATGAATGAAAATATCCTGTTCAAAATTCCGGTAGGCTGTAAATAACACATGCTCATCATTGGGAGAAAAACCAGGGAAGCTATTCTGGAAACCCCAGATCTCTTCTTTTACCAGCATACGGTCATTCATAGTTTTCAGGTCAATCAACCGCACTTCATCACGGCCACTCAAATAGACCGCCATTGTTCTTTTCTTATTGAAAGCTACATACCTGTTATTCTTTTTATCGTTGGTGACCTGCTTTGGATTTCCTTCACCGCTGGCTGAAACAGTATACCAGTTTAAAAAACCTTCTTTTGTCATGTTAAAAAGAATGGTTTTATTATCAGCCAGCCATTTTACTTCTCTGGCCCGTTCAGCCGAACCTTTCACTAATTGCTGAATGAACTTCCCTTCCACATCACTCACAAAGATCTCACCTCTTGAAGTAAATACCATTTTCTTTCCATCGGGTGAAATATCATAGTTGGTGATGTTACCACGAACCTCGAAGTCCTTTTCCTTTGACAGAATACTGTTCCGTATAATGGATATTTTCAGTTTGTCAGCTTTTTTTGAAGCCACATCATACATCCATATCTGGTAATCCCTTTCAAACACCACCTTATCTCCATTTGCATTTACCATTGGCGATTTTATAGAAGTATTGAATTTTGTAAGTGCAGACTTTTTTCCATTCACCAGAGAATAAAGATTGTATTCGCCATTCACTTCATCTGAAATAAAATAAATATTACCGTTCCTGTCAATTGATGTGCTGAAATCCTTTCCTTCCCAGGTTGTATATTTCGTATGCTTTTTAGTTTTAGGGTTATATGACTGTATATCGGGATTGAAAGCGCCTTTGTATCTTTTCCTGGCCACCTGGTTCAGGCTTTCCCAGGTATCACTGAAAAATATCTCGCCCGTTGTAGGATGTTCAAAAAGATTATGATCGTACTGGAAAAAATAATTCCCAAATACACGCTGGGGTGTACCGCCATTGATATTTATTTTAAATCCTGATGGCTGACCCATCATACTGCTATTAAAATATAAGGTTTTGGAATCCCAGCTCCAGCTGCTTAATTCATCGGAGGAACTATGGTGTGTTAATTGTCTGATCTCACCACCACCGGCAGGCATTATAAATACATCCGGATTACCGAACTGCCGGCCCGTAAATGCTATCCAGTTACCATCCGGAGAAACCCTGGCACCGGTTTCATATCCCTGCATGGCAGTAAGCCTGAAGGCTTGTCCGTTTGCAAGGTCGGCTCTCCATATATCACCTTCAAAACAAAATATCACCGTTTTTCCGTCTGGTGTTAATACCGGCTGGGAAAGAAAATAGGCCTCATTGCTCTGTGCAAAGAGTGGAACAGACAAAGCAAAGCTGAGAACAACAACAAAAAAATTCTTCATTATAGTGGCTTTTTAAAGTGCGTCAATATACTGCGGATTGGCTGGATTAGCGCGCCGCCTGTAATTTTTTACAAGCCTGGAAAGGCTTTGCCCGTCAGCAATTATTTCATCTGGATTTCACAATTACGGTGCAATTATTTCTCTCTTCCTGCGTTATTCACCTTAACCTATGTTTCAAAAGTCCCTTCTTCTATTGTCCACCACCATGTTTGTATCATGTATGGTTTGCGCCCAACAGATCACGGGTATCTGGGAAGGTAAGATCAATAATAATAAGGTTGAGGTCAAGATCATCCAGAATGGTGACAGCCTTACAGGAACTTCGTACTACTATTCAGGAAACAGTAATTACAGGCGGTATACCATTAAAGGATATTTTGATGCTTATACAAACGAAGTGGTTTGGTGGGACGACCAGTTAATAGAAAATAAAAAGGGCAGTTCCCTTTTTTCACAGGGACATGTGCCATTGGTAAGCCGGGCCGATTTCAATTGTCCCGGTGGTTCTAAAATGATGCTTGAAGGTAAGAGCACTAAAAAACAGGATGAGAAACCAGGAGGAAGTGTTTTCCTGGAAAAATCGTATTCCACTCCGATATTTCCGGATGAATGGGATTTTGTAATTGAAAATTATACAGTAGGAGGCAATGATCCTTATATAATAGACAGCATAGGATTGATCGCCTTCAGTCCGGCTCCAAAGCCAGCTGTGATCCCGGAAAAAGAAAGGTTGCCTGAAACAATTGTTTCAAGGCCGCCCATTGAAACAATGGAGACCATCATAAAACCGGTTTCACCACCACAACCCATTACAATTGAAGAACAATTCACGATCCGCAGGAAAGTGTTCACTGCAGAAATACCATTAACAGGAGATACACTTGAACTGCGCTTCTTTGATAACGTGCAGGTGGATGGTGATTCCATCACACTTTTCCTCAATGAAAAAATGATCTTCACACATATACGCCTTACTGAAAAACCATTCATTGTAAAACTCGCGGTTGATGATCTGAATGAATCAAATGAACTGACCATGGTGGCTGAAAACCTTGGCGCCATTCCACCCAATACCGCTTATATGGTTGCTGTTTCAGGGGAAAAAAGATATGAGATCAATCTTTCTTCTACGGAAGAAACAAGTGGAATGATCAGGCTGCAGAAAGCCATTAGCCGTTAACCAGCGGCCTGCAGCTTTCCTTACACTACCACATTCACCATCTTCCCCTTCACATAAATGATTTTTTTGTGGGGTTTTCCTTCCAGCCATTTCTGAATGACAGGATTGGCCAAAACCATTTCTTCAACCTGCTGCTGACTGGCATCCAGGGCAATATCAATGGTAGTGCGAAGTTTTCCATTTACTGATATAGGATATTCCTTACTGCTTTCAATGAGATATTTCTCCTCAAGCCTGGGGAATTCAGCATCAATGATCGTGGTTGCATTTCCAAGGTAATGCCATAACTCCTCGCTGATGTGAGGTGCATATGGCGACAGCAAAATCAACAAAGGCTGCAGAATTTGCTTTTTGTGACATTTAAGGTCAGTTAGTTCATTAATGCAGACCATGAACGCACTTACAGAAGTATTATAAGAGAATCGCTCTGTATCCTCCTGGATCTTTTTTATGGTTTTGTGAAGGATCTTTAATTCTTCTGCGTTGGGCTTCTCCTCATTAACGATGCTTCCTTTTTGCTCATCAACATATAACCGCCATAATTTTTTCAGAAAACGGTGAACACCTTCAATGCCTTTTGTATCCCAGGGCTTACTCATTTCCACAGGACCAAGGAACATTTCATACATGCGGAAAGTATCTGCACCATAACGCTCTACAATATGATCGGGGTTGACAGTGTTTACCTTCGTTTTGCTCATTTTTTCAACTTCAACACCGCAGATGTATTTACCATCTTCCAGAATAAATTCCGCATCGGCGAAAGCAGGCTTCCATTTTCTGAAGGCTTCTACATCCAGTTCAACTCCATCAACCATATTAACATCAACATGAAGCAGATCGGTTTCGTACTGATCCCGTAGCCCTGCAGAAACATAATTGTTGGTTCCTCTCACCCTGAAAACAAATCTTGAACTTCCCTGGATCATCCCCTGGTTCAATAATTTTTTAAAAGGCTCATCAAATGAAATCAGTCCAAGATCATACAGGGCCTTTGTCCACATGCGACTATAAAGTAAATGTCCAACGGCATGCTCTGTTCCACCCACATACAGGTCTACCTGTCCCCAATAATCACTGAACTTTTTATTGCAAAAGGATTCATCATTGTGCGGATCCATGTAACGGAGAAAATACCAGGACGAACCAGCATAGCCGGGCATTGTATTCGTTTCCAGATGCCGCGATGTCCATTCGGGTATATTTGCCAAAGGACCTTCGCCCTCTGGTCCTGGTTTATAGGATTCCACATAGGGAAGATCCAGAGGCAGTTCCGATTCATTAAGTGGAATGGCCATCCCATCCATCCATTTAATTGGAAATGGTTCACCCCAATAACGTTGCCGGCTGAAGGCTGCATCACGCATTTTATAATTCACCTTTCTTTTACCGATGCCCAGTGCTTCCAGTTTCCCGATCACCACATCAACAGCATCACGCATCACCATTCCGTTAAGAAATCCGCTGTTACTTAAAACTGCATTCTTTGTGGGATTGGCTTCTTCACCATTGTATGCATCACCAATGATATTGGTTATGGTTAAATTAAAATGCCTTGCAAACCTGTGATCTCTTTCATCACCGGATGGTACTGCCATAATAGCACCGGTACCATAACCCGCAAGAACATATTCAGATATCCAGACCGGAATTTCTCTTTTATCAAAAGGATTGATGGCATAAGCACCTGTAAAAACACCACTGATCTTTTTCTCCGCCATCCGCTCCCTTTCACTCCTGCTTTTCACATAACCTATGTATTCTTCTACAGCTTTTTTATGTTCGGATGTAGTAATTACCTCCACCAGTTCATGTTCCGGTGCTATAACCATAAAGTCAACTCCAAATATGGTATCTGGTCTTGTTGTATAAACTTTCAGTTTATTGAAAACTGATCCTTCTTTTGTGAGGGCAGGCTTTTCATGATTCACTATCTCAAAATCTATTTCAGCCCCCGAACTTTTTCCAATCCAGTTGCTTTGCATTTCTTTCATGGCCTCGCTGAAGTCCACTGTGTCCAGTCCCTGTAATAACCGGTCAGCGTATTCAGTGATGCGCAGGTACCACTGCCTCAGTTTCTTTTTTTCAACAGGATGGCCGCCTCTTTCGCTTACTCCATTTACCACTTCATCATTTGCCAGTACAGTTCCCAGGGCTTCGCACCAGTTTACTTCTCCATACCCGCAATACGCCACCCTGTATTCCATCAATATGGCCTGTCTGGTTTTTTCAGAAAAACTTTTCCATGCATCTGCCGTGAAATGCACCTGCGGACATTCAGGGATCTGAAATTGGGAATCAGGGATCTCGTGACTGGCATTTCCTTCCTGTTCAAAGATCTTTATGAGGTTATCTATTGGTTCGGTGCAGTTGGTCTGCCTGTTGTACCAGCTGTTGAATAGCTTTAAAAAGATCCATTGAGTCCATTTATAATAACGCGGATCTGAAGTTCTTACTTCCCGGTCCCAGTCATAACAAAAACCGATCTTATCAAGCTGGCTTCTGAAGGTGGCTATATTTTTTTCCGTACTGGCTGCAGGATGCACCCCATGCTCAATAGCATATTGTTCTGCCGGCAAACCAAAAGCATCATAACCCATAGGGTGCAGCACATTGAATCCTTTCAGCCTTTTATACCGCGCATAGATATCTGAAGCAATGTAGCCTAATGGATGGCCTACGTGCAAACCGGCACCGCTGGGGTATGGAAACATATCCAACACATAAAACTTCGGCTTTGTAGAATCATTTGGCACTTTATAAACACCACTGCTGATCCATTGCTCCTGCCACTTCTTTTCAATCTCCCGGAAATTGTACTCCATCAAAATTTTTGATTATGATATCTGATTAATAATTGCAGCACATTATATCTTTCGCACTTTACCAAAACTTTGTCAGTTGCATTCTGCAAAGCAACAATATTCAATAGCAGGCAATCGTTAGGGAAAGGCAAAAATAGCAGTTTCGGCTGTTTAAAATTTGTAAAACCAGACTGTTAACCGCAATGCAATCCACCAATCCTTTATTTTTGTTCGCAAGGACGCAAAATATGGCGTCTCCATCTTTAAAAATCTGATAGCATGGCTCAAGTAAGTAAATCGGCAGCCCGCCGTGGAAAACCTTCGTATATTATGTCCATCATTGGTGTTACACTCGTCCTTTTTCTACTCGGACTTGTGGGCTGGCTCACCATTAATTCCCGTAAACTGATAGATTATTTTAAAGAAAGTGCCGAGGTGCAGGTATTTCTGGATGTAAATGTTGCAGACAGCAACCGTATCGCTTTACAGGATTATATCACTGCGCAGCCTTATACCAAAACTGTTACCTATACAGATAAAGAAACTGCCAAAAAAGAATGGATTGAAGATGGCAATGAGGATTTTACCGAATTCATTGACAACCTCCTGTTGCCCACCAGTATTGATTTCACACTGAAGGCAGATTTTGTGGATTCTACCCGGCTTGATTCCATCAAGGTGGACCTGGCCAGGTTTGATGGGGTGGATGAAATAAAATACCCAACTGCTGTTGTTACCAAAATGCAGCGCAATTTTAATAAAGTGATCCTTGTACTGGGCATTGTAGCTATTGTGATTGCCATTGCCGTAATTGTATTGATAGATAATACCATCAGGCTTGCCATGTTCAGCAACCGCTTCCTCATAAAAACCATGCAAATGGTGGGCGCCACCCGGAGTTTTATTGCCCGGCCACTGAATATACGAGCTGTTATCAATGGACTGATCAGCGCGCTGATTGCCATTGCCATGGTTTATGGCGTGATCATGGTTGCGCAAAATCTTTTACCCGACATGGCCGCCCTCAGGGATAATACCATGCTTATTATACTTTTTATAGCCCTGATAGTAATAGGGATAACCATAACCGTTTTCAGCACCTACAGGAGTGTGTTGAAATACCTGAGACTTAAACTGGATGAGTTGTATTGAGTTTAGGCTGAAAGTTTAAAGTTAACGGCAAAGTTTTGCTATTTTGCCAACCTTATAGTAGATAGCATGAAACAAACAAAAGCAAAAACAGCAACCAGCCCTCAGAAGAAGACAGTATCTATGGGCCAGTTGTTTGAAAAAGATAATTTTAAATGGATGCTTATTGGTGGAGTTGTAATGGCTATCGGATTTCTTCTGATGGCCGGCGGGCGCAGTGAAGATCCAACAGTGTTTAACCCAAAAGAGGTTTACGGTTTTCGAAGGATCACCATTGCTCCCATAGTAATACTTGCAGGTCTCGCCATAGAGATCTATGCCATCTTCCGTAGTCCTAAAACCAGCTAACCCAGGGGATGGATATTTTTGAGGCTATTATTATTGCCATTGTTGAAGGACTTACCGAATTCCTGCCCATTTCATCTACGGGACATATGATCATTGCCATCTCGTTGCTGGGCACGCATGATGATTTTACCAAGGTATTTGAAGTAGCCATTCAGCTTGGGGCTATCCTGGCTGTGGTGGTTCTCTACTGGAAAAAATTTTTCCAGTTTAACAGCTTTCAGTTTTATTTAAAACTTTTTGTTGGTGTGATACCCGCACTTCTGCTGGGTTATCTTTTTGGAGATGCCATTGAGGCTATGCTGGAAAGTCCCACCATAGTTGCCATTAGTTTATTGCTTGGAGGTATCGTTTTGTTGTATATAGATAAATGGTTCAACCAACCCGTTAAACGCGCTTCTGATATTTTTGCTACGGAAACAACAAAAGAAGAATTAATTGAAGCAGATGAAAAACTCAGCTTTAAAAAAGCTTTCCTCATCGGCATCTGGCAGGTGGTGGCAATGATACCCGGTGTAAGCAGGAGCGCCGCTTCCATAATAGGAGGTATGCAGCAGAAACTCACCCGTAATTTTGCAGCAGAATTTTCTTTTTTCCTTGCAGTGCCTACCATGTTCGCAGCTGCAGCTTATTCACTTTTTTTGAAAAAATGGGGCCAGGAACCTGTTGCAAAAAGGGGTTATGAGCTGATACTGGAAAGTCCTGAAAACACCAATGCCTTTATCATTGGCAATGTAGTGGCTTTTATAGTTGCGCTAATTGCCATCAGGTTTTTTATCAGCTACCTCAAAAAATACGGCTTCAGGGTATTTGGCATTTACCGGATCATAGTAGGCATTGCTTTACTGGGGCTCATCCTGGCAGGATACCTTTGAAAATCCGCATTCTATTAATTATATTTATCGCTTAATAAAAACAACCAAAAACTAACTGTAATGAAAAAGATCCTGCTCGTGGCAGTAGCATTTTCTGTGCTGCTTACTTCATGTAATTTATTCGGAAACTTTGGAAAGATGGTAGAGATCAACGACAAAAGCGAAGTCTATTATAAAGGTGAAGGCGTTACCGAAGACGACGCAAAAAAACTGGGAAAATATTTTGAAGAAATAGGCGTATTTAATAATAAGGAAGAAAAAGCCGTACAGATCTCAAAAGAAGGGGATGCCTATATTGTTCGCCTGGTGATAAAAGAAGATGTAGTGAAAGCTGACCAGGACCGTTATGAAACCATTTTCTGGTATTGGCAGGATATGATATCTGAAAATGTTTTTAATGGTGGCAAAACCACAATCATCCTTACTGATGAAAAATTCAAGGACCTTATTTCTCTTGATGAAATGAACAAGGTAAAAGCCGGAAAAGATTATTTCGTTTATTATAAAGGAAAGGGAATTCAGGAGAAAGAAGCAAAAGACATAGCAGAAAGATTTGAACAACACCTGATCTTTCCATATACAAATGGCAGCGTCCTGGTTACAAGGGAAAAAGGTGAACTGATCGTAAGATTTTTACCAAACACCGCACAACTTGAAGCAGACAAAGCCGCATATTATGCAACGCTGGCCAATCTTCAGTACCTGATTGGAAAATATGTGCTGGAAAACGAAGATGTGAAACTGGTTGTTATTGATGCGGAGTTTAATGATGTGAAACAATTTTCCGAATTATCTTCTGAAGAAAAAACTGTACTTGATCTCCGTATGCAGGGTACAACACCAGAGAATGATCCCAACCAGTTTACCAATAACCAGGTAACACCACCGGTGGAATCGGATGATGTGGAAGGCGAAAATTATTAATATAACCCCAAATTGAATTTAAAAAGACATCATTCGTGATGTCTTTTTATTTTTACCATACCCGCCAATACTTCAGCTGATAGCACCAACATCTATTCAGTAAAACAAAAGCGGACCCATAATTCAGCCATCATGCCAACTGCCAATAAAAAGGTGATCAATGCCTGGGCCATGTACGACTGGGCAAACAGTGTATATAGCCTTGTTATTACTACAACTTTTTTCCCGGCTTATTATGCTGCCCTGACCTCCGTAGAAAAGCCAGGATTTGAAAATGGCATAAGCTTTCTTGGAAGAACGTTCGTTAATACAGAACTCAAAGACTATTTTCTTTCAGCAGCCTACCTGGTGATCATTCTGCTTTCTCCTATTCTTTCTTCAATTGCAGACTATAAAGGAAATAAAAAGAATTTTATGCGGTTCTTTTGTTACCTGGGCGCCACCTGTTGTTCCCTTCTTTTTTTCTTTGATGAAAACGACCACATTTTTGGTTTGTTCATGCTCATGTTTGCCTGCATAGGATTTTATGGAAGCCAGGTATTTTATAATTCTTACCTGCCGGAAATTGCAGAAATAAAAGACCGTGACCGGATCAGTGCAAGGGGCTTTTCTTTTGGATATATAGGCAGTGTAATTATGCAGCTGATAGGGTTTGGCCTGGTTCTGTCCATGCCGGATTCTACTTTTCCATTGAAACTTACTTTTTTACTGGTTGGTTTTTGGTGGGTGGGTTTTGCCCAGATAAGTTTCAAAGGGTTGCCAGCCGGTAATCCAATGGCCAAACAAAAAAAGCATGTTTTTATAAATGGCTTTCATGAACTGCAAAAGGTATGGTACCAGTTGAAACATATGCCGGTACTAAAAAGATTCCTGACCGCATTCTGGTTTTACAGCATGGGGGTACAAACCATTATGCTTATTGCCATTGATTTTGGAATAAAGGAGCTAAAACTGGAGGATACCAGCCTGATCATAACTGCTGTGATCATTCAGATTGTGGCCATCGGGGGTGCCATAGGCATGTCAAGGCTTTCTGCAAGGATCGGAAACATTAAAGTGCTTTCACTTACCGTAATGCTATGGATAGCACTTTGCATAGCAGGTTATTTCATGAGAACTGAGATGCATTTTTATATACTGGCTTCCCTTGTTGGATTAGTGATGGGTGGCACACAAGCCTTAAGCCGGTCAACCTATTCCAAACTTATGCCTGAAACAAATGATACAGCTTCCTTCTTTAGTTTTTATGATATCACTGAAAAATTCGCGATCGTTATAGGATTGCTGAGTTTTGGATTAATTGAAGGCATTACCCATTCCATGCGTAATTCCCTTCTTGCGCTCATCCTTTTCTTTGTACTTGGTTTCATTATGTTATTATTAACGGCACGGGCACAGAAAAACAATTAAGATGAATTTATATAGCATTAATACAGGTTACTTCAAATTGGATGGCGGCGCCATGTTTGGCGTTGTTCCCAAAAGCATCTGGAATAAAATAAATCCGGCCGATGAAAATAATCTTTGTTCCTGGGCACTCAGGAGCCTGCTGATAGAGGATGGCGACCGCCTGATTTTAATTGATAATGGATTAGGCGATAAACAGGATCAGAAATTCTTCGCACATTATCATTTACATGGTGAAGAC
>CBIHLW010000054.1:0-10944 GCA_966210755.1 uncultured bacterium | reverse complement strand
AAGTGCAATTCCTAAAACAACTGCAGAAGCATTTTTTAAGAATTGTAGTCTGTATGATTTCATAAAAATTATTTTTCAATGATTAAAAACTAACGTTAACACCGAAATTGTAAGTAGCCGATAAAGGATAAATACCATTATCGATTCCTGCATTGATCGGACTTCCACCACTCACCTCAGGAGTAAATCCGGTGTAATTAAAGAAATTCAAAGCATTTTGGGCATTCAGGTAAAAACGCACCCTGCTCATGCTCCAGCGCGATGTAACAGACGTTGGAAGGGTATATCCAAGTTGCACGTTCCTGATCCTGAAATAACTTCCGTCCTCCACATACCATGAATTGGGAATGTAATTGGTGCCGCCACCAATATTTGCTGAAGGATATTCAGCTGAGGTGCCTGCACCATGCCAGCGGTTGTCGAAAAAGTCCTTGCTGAAATTCTCTGAACCAAAACGAAGTCCTTTATTGGCATTGTACACTTCAACTCCTGCAACCCCCTGGAGGTCTAATGTGAGGTCGAACTGCCTGTAGGTAAAATTGGTATTTAATCCATAGGTGTATTTTGGATTTGGATTTCCAAGTACAACCCTGTCTTTGGCATCAATCACATTATCCTTATTGGTATCAACATACCTGAAATCGCCTGGTTTGGCATTGGGTTGTGAAGAACCGGATATCTCAGCCTGATTTTGAAAGATACCGCTTACCATCAAACCATAGAACTGGCCAATGGGCTGCCCTGCAATGGTACGGGTGCTTAACTGTCCGCCAGTTGCTGCAGCGCCTCCGCCATAGATGGGATTATTTCCGGTTACCACAGAAAGTACTTTATTTTCATTCACACTAAAGTTCCCGTTGATGTTATAATTGAAATGGGTATTGATATTATCGGTCCATCCCAGTGTAAATTCCCAGCCTGTATTTTCAAAATCAGCCTGGTTGCCACGAATGGAACTTCCTGCCAGACCTAATGAGCCAATCACCGGAATATCAAAAATGGCCTGTTCTGTTTTTCTGTTGTACCAGTCGATCTCAAAATGAAGACGCCTGTTCATTAAATTTCCTTCCAGTCCAATATCAGTACCAACGCCTCTTTCCCAATAGATCACAGGAGGAACTATACTGGTGATGCTCGCGCCCGGAGCCGGTTGTCCTCCAAAAATGGCGGTGAAACCTGCCTTGCGGTCCACTAATTGAACGGCGAGGTTGGCTGGAACTGCAGCATTACCCACCTTACCCCAGCTTCCTCTTAATTTTAAATAATCGAATGTATTCTGGTTGGCCATGAAGTTTTCATCTGAGATCACCCATCCTGCACCTATTGAAGGGAAATAACCCCAGCGTTCATCACCAATGAACTTAGATGAACCGTCTGCTCTTAAAGAAGCGGTTACCATATAACGGTTCATGAATGAATAATTCAGTCTTCCGAAATAAGATGCATAGGTAGCCAGGTCGCCACGGTCGGTAACCGTTCTGGGATTGGTAGTGGTATTTGGCCCGAGGCTTAAATAAAGATCTCCATCACTTGTTCTGGGAACATTATCTGCCGTAGCGCTGATGTTATAAGATTTATAACGCTGGGCAGACTGTCCTAAAAGGAATTTGAAGCCATGATCACCAAAATCCTTATCAAACGTGAGTGTGTTTTCCAGTATCCAGTTACGTACCTGCGCTCTTGATACAGAAAGTTTGCTGATATTATTGAACTGGATTGTGTTTCCCTGTGCGGAAGTATAATTCAGCACTTCCCCTTCCCCAAAGTCACCTCCAAAGCTGGAACGGAAATTCAGGTTTCTGTGAATTCTGACCTCTCCAAAAATATTTCCTGTGGCCCTGTAGTTCCTTGAATTCTGGTCAAAGAAATCAAGTTGTATCTGCGGGTTATTGGTGGAGCTTCCAATTGGATAATCTGCAGGATCTCCATAAGATCCATCATCGTAGCGTACCGGAACAACGGGAGCTGCAGTAAAGGCCTTGTAAAATAATCCACCCGGAATATCATCCGATTTGCTGCCTTCCAGTACCGCTGTGTATCCCAATTTCAGGAAGCTGGCCACCTGGAAGTCGTTTTGCAATCTTGCTGTAACGCGGTCATAAACATGACCTTCAACAATGCCTTCCTGTTTTAGATATCCAAGAGAGAAATTGAACGTTGATCTTTCGCTTCCTCCACCAATGGAAATGTGGTGATTGGTGATCAGTGCATTTCTTAAGATCACATCAAACCAGTTGGTACCTTCTCCAAAAGCATTGGCATCAGGAAAAGGTGCAGTGTTGCCATTGGCTACATTCATTTCATTTATAAGCGTTGCATATTCGGTGGCATTGGCCATTTCTACCTGGTTGGTCACGCGTTGAACACCTACATAGCCATTATAGTTTACAGTTGTTTTACCACGTCCTTTTTTTGTTGTGATCAGCACCACACCATTGGCCGCCCTTACCCCATAGATGGCTTCACTGGAAGCATCTTTCAATACACTCAGTGTTTCAATGTCGGCAGGGTTTAAAAAACTGATATCATCAAACCATACACCATCAACAACATACAATGGATTAGGGTTGCCATACACACTTCCTACACCCCTGATACGGATCTGGGGTGAAGCCCCCGGCGCACCTGAATTGGTGATCTGTACACCCGCCAGTTTACCCTGCAGGGCACTGATTGGATTTACCGAAGCCTGTTTGGCAATCTCTTCTCCTTTCAATTGTCCGATTGAACCGGTTACATCAATTTTTCGCTGGGTGCCATAACCCACGATCACTATATTATCCATTTGTGAAGCAGAACTTTGCATGGAGATATTGATGCTTGTTCTGTTTCCCACGGTCACTTCCTGCGAAGCATAACCAATATAACTAAATACGAGAACCGCATTTTCATCTGGTACCAGGATGGAAAAATTTCCTCCTGCATCAGTGGTTGTTCCGGTACTGGAGCCCCGGATGGATACAGAAACCCCTTGCAGGGCTTCTCCATTTACACCTGTTACTTTTCCGGTTACCCGTATATCCCGGATCTCAAAATTGATATCGTTTCCCGCCTTTAAAACAATAAGGTTATTGTTTAGAATGCGGTAAGCGATGCCATTTTCCGCCAGTATCTTCTGAAGTACAGCATTGATATCTGCATCTTTTACATTCAGGTCGATCTTTGGTTTGTTGGCAATTACGGATTCATTATAAACAAAATGATATTCACTTTTCTTTTCTATGATAGATAAGGCCTTTTTCAGGTTGGCAGATTGAATATTCACCGTGATCTTATCCTGCGAATAGGTTTTTGCCGAAACCTGCAGGCAGGTAAGCAATAGGAACAGGCAGGTAAGCTTCATCATCCTTATCTCCTTTAGATAAAAGAGTTGTTTGATACTTGCAGTTTCATTTTCTCTTTTCATTTGTGTCTGTTATGTGGTTAATAATGGAAAACATTTTAAATAGTTAGTTTTTCAAAAGCTGGTTTTAAGAAGTATTGACATACATAGGTTAACGCTGTTTTATTCAGTAATTACAATTGAATCTGATTTGATGGAATATTTGAATGAGGTGGTCATTTGTAAAATGTCCAGTGCTTCCTGTATGGTTTCCTTTGTAAACGTGCCACTGAGTCTTTCTTTTTCTATTGATTCACCGGCAAACGCGATGTCCACACCAAACCATCTTTCCATTTTAATGGCCAGCTCCGCAAATGATTCATCCTGAAAAATAAATTTGTTGTCCACCCAGGAGGTCTCCACTATTGAATTGTCAACGGTATGCGTGAGACTGCTCAGCACAACCATTGGTTCTGTTCTTTTTCCCGGCAGTTCTTCTTTTATTTTGATATAATTAGCAACGATCAGTTTTTCGTTTGGCTTTAAAAGAAATTTTTCTCCCGGCCTTTCCCTGATCGTGATCTCTACCTCACCGCGCAGTAAGCTGGTCTCGGTTGTTTTTTCGTTGGGGTAGGATTTAACATTGAAAGCTGTACCCAGTACTTTTATCTGAACACCATTGGCCTGAATGATAAAAGGTATCCTGCTTTTTCTAACATCGAAATAAGCTTCCCCGCTTAAATTAAGGTTCCGGTTGGTGATCCCGAACTTTTCGTTATAGTTAAGTTTGCTTCCTGCATTTAACCAGACAACCGTACTGTCCGGCAGAACCATTTGAATGCGGTCGCCCATCCTGGTAGATACTTCGCTGTTGAAAGTTTTATTGTGTACCAACACATCTGCGGGCTTCTTGATATTCAGTTGCCAGATCATAAATCCCACTGCTGCCATCACAAGAATGGTAAACAGGGTAGCCCACCTTTTTTTACTGCGGTCCTGATTTTCTTCACCGGTAACATCATACCATCCGGCAGGTGCACCGGTATACATTAATTCAATGCCTTCTTTCTGCTGGAGGGAATGAAGATGTTTTTGAAATGCGATCTCAGCATCCCAGCTATTTGAATCTTCAGGCGCCAGCTTCCAGAGGTTTTCGATCTGCTCAGCTGAATAAACCAGCTCGGGATATTCTTTTATCAGTGATTCCAGCTCACAGATGTCATCCTGTGTAGCCTCGCCGGCGAGTTTTTTGGACAGTAAATTCCAGAATCTGTTTTGGAGCATGTGCAATGGTATGCGTTAAGGACAATGGTTTGTGGCAAATACCCCCAAAAGAGAAGTTATTTAGTTCAAAGTTCAAAACAGGGTGCGTTTTAAAATAGGAAAGTTGGCCAGCATTACAATACCCTGAATGATAGTACGCCGACTTTGAACTTTAAACTTTGAACTAATTCAAAGCTGTCTTCCCCAATTTAAAGTGAACGGCCTGTCCAATCTTCCGGAGGGCAATGGTCATCTGGTTCTCAACAGTTTTTACGGAGAGGTTGAGTAGTTCGGCCACTTCCCTGTATTTGAGGCCATCTTCTTTTACCAGTTTAAAGATCAATTGGCATCTTGGTGGAAGTTCGTTGATGGCATAACGCATTTTTCTGAAGATCTCTGCGGTCATCATCAATTGTTCGGGATCCAGGTAAATGCTTCTGAATTCCACAACAGCTTCATCAAGGGAAAATGTTTTTTCTTTTTTTTGTTTGAGCAGCCGGTTTATAGACAGGTTCTTTGCAATGATGTAAATGTAGAGATGGAAATTACCAATACTGTTTAATGAATTCCGGTTTTGCCAGATCTTTAAAAAAACGTCGGAAACAACTTCTTCTGCAGATTCTTTTGAGTGGGTTATGCTTGCCGAGAAATTGATGAGTCTTGAATGGTACAATAAAAACAATTCCTTATACGCGAGTGAATCGTCATATAAAGCAATCCTGTTGATCAGTTTTTGTAATTGGTGCGTATCAATCATCTTAAGCAATCGGTATTTCAAATTTACTTGAAAAACTGCAATGCCACTGAGATTCCCGCGCGAATTATATTATAGGCTTTTTGCCTTACTTCAGCCTGTTACCATTGGCCTGTGAAATTAAGCCATCCTTCCCCCGGTATTCAAACCATTTGAAATGCGCCTTATTATGGCTTTGTTTTCCCAGCGAGGTGGCATACAGGCCAATTACGCAACCTACAAATCCTCCGGCAGTTTCCGTGCTCAGGAACCTGGCATCAACTTCCAGTATAGGATTCCAGATTTTTTCATCCACAGCCCAGGACATGAGATAACGGTCTTTTTTTGGCTCAATTCTCAGGTAGACCCGCTGGTTACTGCTGTTCAATGGTTTTGATTCCAGCAATTCCATGTCTTCATTTTTTGTTGATCTGTATAATTGAACAACCGGCGTGTTCTGCTCTATGGATTTGCACAGGAAATAAAAATGGTTTTCACTTTGGAATACCACCATGCCTGCCTTTTCATTTGAAGAAGCTGGTATAAAGTCCAGCGCTGCGGTGGCACTGCCTTCATGATGTTGCTGTCTGAAACCAAGGAAGGAGGGATTGCCCTTACCACTAACCGTTTCAGGTCTCAATTGCATACTTAAGCCGCCTGGTTTTTCTGAAGTGCTGTACCATTTTTCCATGGGTGTTCTCAGAAAAATAAAACGATAATCCAGGGGTTTGTTGGAAAACGCATCACGGAAAATAAAATTTCCGGTGAATTCATTAGCGCCATCCCTGCTAATATGAGGCTGGGGTAAAGGATATTGATATTGTACCAGCTCATCACCTTTTGTGATAACGGGCCATTCATTTTCCCATCTTACCGGCATCATAAAAGTTTCTCTTCCTATATTAAAATGATTGCCCTGATAGGGCCTGCATCCAAGAAATACGGCATACCATTTACCATCCGGCGTTTCAACCAGGTCAGCATGACCGGCAGTGGTTACAGGGTTAGGCCGGGCAGGATCAAGATGTCTTTGTGTTAGAACAGGATTGCCTTCAAATGGAATATAAGGTCCGGTTACCGACCTGCTTCGGAAAACAACTTCGGAATGATGATAACCTGTGCCACCTTCTGCACATAATAAATAATACCAATCATTCACTTTATAGATATGAGGGGCTTCGATCCATACCGGCTTTTTTGAGATATCTGTTCCTCCGTTTACCACCAGTATCTCCTCACCAAAGGTTTTCAGTTCTTTCTTATCAAAAGCACGCATCCTTATGGTGCGGTGTCCATCCCATAGGGATTTATTATCGGGTGGTATGCTATTGTATATTATCCAGGCCTTATCATCTTCATCAAAAAATAAAGAAGGATCAATGCCATCTACTTCATTTAACCAGACCGGATCACTCCAGGGGCCGGCAGGGTCTGTTGCCGTGATCACAAAATTGCCGCCTTTGTCAATGAGGGTACAAACAATATAAAATATCCCTTTGTGATAACTGATGGCAGGTGCAAACAATCCTCTTGAAACACCGGCGCCAATGGTATTAAGTTGTTCCGGCCTGTTCATGGCATGGCCGATCTGCTTCCAGCTTACAAGGTCTTTACTATGAAAAATGGGTAAGCCCGGAAAATAAGCAAATGAAGAGTTGACAATATAATAATCATTTCCGGCCCTGCATATGCTGGGATCTGGATAAAATCCGGCCAGAATGGGATTGGTATAAAATTCTTTCTCCTGTGCTTCAGTTCCTGTCTGCATGATCAAATAGATAATAACGAATATAAATTGCTTCATGTTCTTAATTATAAACGGATATAAGCCTGTGTTACCCTTTTTTCTTTAATCGCTTCCAAGGAGGGCTGACAGCCTCCTGCAGCAATGGCTACCGGGCCTTTGTACAACTGTGCATTTCCATTATCATCCAGAATGGAAAGGTCATCTTTTGTGATATGGAATTCCACCATCCTGGTCTCACCTTTTTTCAAAAAGATCCGTTGAAAACCCCTGAGCGACCGGATATTTTTATTTTTATAAGTACCCGTTATATATAATTGCACCACTTCTTCACCATCCATGTCTCCTGAATTGGTTACCGATACCCTGATGGTAGCATTTTCTTTTTTGCCGGTGGATGCAGGCCAGCCCAGTGCGGAGTAGGTAAATTTTGTATAGCTTAAGCCATGTCCAAAAGCATATAAAGGCTTTCCTTTAAAATATCTGTACGTTCTGTTTTGCATGGAATAGTCATTAAAATCCGGAAGGTCTTTATCACTGGAATAAAAGGTAACCGGAAGTCTTCCCGCTGGATTGTATTCGCCAAATAATACTTCTGCAATGGCTGTTCCTGCCGACTGGCCGCCATACCAGGCATTGATGATAGCCGGTACATTTTTATTTTCCCATGGTATGGCAATGGCGCTTCCCGTCATCATTACAAATATTACAGGTTTCTTGGTAGCCACAAGCACCTTCATTAATTCAGTTTGTACAGAGGGCAATAAAATGCTGGTACGGTCGCCACCATTAAATCCCGGGTAATCCACCTGCATTTCTTCGCCTTCCAGCTGCGGTGATATGCCTCCAACAAAAATAATGGCATCGGCGTCTTTCAGTTTCTGTGCCAGTTCATTGAAACCGGTCTTTATAAAATCACCATAGCGTAAATGACAACCTGCCTTTCCTTCACCCTGATAATATTCAACCACCAGCCGGTAGGTCTTTCCTTTTTCAGTAATTAGCTGACAGGTACGGGCGCCCCAGCGGTTGCGGTTCCATGCATTGATCACTTCTTTGCCATCCACTAAAAAGCGGTATCCATCATCTGCTTCCAGTTCAAATGTGATGTTGCCGGATTTGTCTGCAGTGTAATCAGTGGAATACCGCACGGAAAAATTCTTTGCCCTTAGCGTATCAGCTACCAACTGGTTCTCCTCCCAGATATTGTCAACAGATTTTTCAATTCTTTTTACAATGGGCTCACCGCTTAGATCGCGGTTGTTGAAATATTCTGCCAGGAAGCCGATCCTTCCCTGCCATTTGATACGGTTGCCGGCAGGCGCATAATGTAGAATTGTATCATTGGTGAAGTTGATTGCTTTTTCATATACCACCTCTGTGGCTGCACCTGCTTTATTTTTGATGCCCTGAAGCGCAGTTACGATCTCCGTGGGCATTCCATTGTAATTTCCAAGTACTGCAATGGCGTTATCGGCATTGGGACCCAGCACTACAATTTTTTTCAGGTTTTTTTTAAGTGGAAGAACAGAACCTTCATTCTTTAGAAGCACTATGGATTGCCTGGCCATTTTTAATGCATGGGCTGCATGGTCCTGGTGTTCCAGAACCGATACGGGCGTTTGTGCAAACGGAACCATGGAAGGAGGGTCGAACATGCCCAGCCTGAAGCGGATCATAAAAAGACGTTCAACGGAAACATCAATTTGTTTTTCATTGATCAGTCCTTTTTTTACTGCTTCCACAAGTGCCTTGTATGCATAGGTTCCGCAATCAACATCAGTACCATGAAGCACTGCATCAGCAGAAGCCGTGACTGCATCGGGATGTGTTTTATGATGGTTGAAAAAATCATCGATAGCGCCGCAATCGGAAGTTACATATCCATTGAAATTCCATTTTTCCCTAAGGATGTTGATCATCAGTTCATCACTACCGCAACAGGGTTGTTCCCTGAATGCATTATATGCACACATTACTCCGGCAACATGGGCATTTAAAACAAGTTCTTTAAAAGCAGGTAAGTAAGTATTCCAAAGATCATGTTGGGTAGGATCAACATTAAAACGGTGTCTTGATGGTTCGGGACCACTATGTACCGCATAATGTTTTGCGCAGGCTGCAGCTTTCAGGTATTTAGGATGATCACCCTGCAGACCATGCACAAATGCTTTTCCCAGCATGGCCGTCAGAAACGGGTCTTCACCATATGTTTCCTGTCCGCGTCCCCAGCGCGGATCACGAAAAATATTGATGTTGGGAGTCCAGTAGGTGAGGCCAAGATAGCGTTGTCCCTGTTTCCCATCTGAAATGGCTTTGTTGTAAACAGCCCTTCCTTCCAGTGCTGAATAATGTGCCATCAGTCTGAGCGAATTGGTATCAAAGGTTGCGGCCATGGCTATGGCCTGGGGATAAACTGTAACAGGATAGGGGGTTCTTGCTACACCATGCAACACTTCATTCCACCAGTCGTAGGCAGGAATGCCAAGCCTTGGAATGGCAGGAGCGGCATTCAGCATCTGTGCAACCTTTTCTTCAAGCGTTAATCTGCCAACAAGATCATTCACACGTTGTTCAAACGTCAGCGAAGTATTTTGAAATGGATATTGGGATTGTGCCGATGCCGTGTTTGAAAACAACGGGATGGAGAGAAGGCAAAGGAAGAAGAGTTTATTGGCCATAGATTTTAGTTGAGCGTTCATTGTTGAAAGTTCATTGTTGAGAGTTTAAAGTTGAAAGTTCAAAGTCTGTGAACTAAATTCAGTGGTATGCTGTGGTTACCTGCATTGAACCAGCTGGAATGCTAATTCTGTAAACGACCCGACTTTGAACTTTCAACCCTGAGCTGTTTTCCTTACCACCTCACCACGTCCCAAAACGCCTTCTTTGGCTTCAGGTCTTTATCGAATAACAAGGGGTAATCCTTTCTTCCTTTCACCGGAAAATTATCAAGCCAGCTATAGCGTTCTGAAATATTCCAGAAGGTTACGCTCTGGATCTGATCCTTGTACTTTCTGAATAATTCAAAGATCATTTTATAAACTTCTTTTTGCTTCTGCTCACGCTCAGGTGTAAACGAAGAATTGGCATCTTCCGTTTTTCTATCCCTGGCATCATGTTCTTTTGGGTAAACAGAAATATCAAGCTCGGTAATATGTAAGGGTAGCCCGGTTGCAGCAAATTCTTTTAACGTACTGTCAAGCTGGCCACGGCTGGGTTCATTGATGGCCCAATGACCCTGCAGGCCTATACCATGTATGGGAACACCTGCTTCTTTTAAAGAGCTTACCAGTTTAATGATCCTGCTTCTTTTTACAGGACTGATCTCGTTATAATCATTGTAAAAAAGCATGGCGCCGGGATCTGCTTCGTGCGCCCAGTGAAAGGCTTTGGCAATATATTCTTCTCCTATGATCTCAAGCCATGGCGACTTTCGTAAATATTCTCCAGGTTTGTCCGAAATGGCTTCATTCACTACATCCCAGGCATAGATCTTTCCTTTATACCTGCTAACTACTGTTGTAATATGATCTTTCAGTCTTTGAAGCAATACATCTTTACTTACTTTATTTCCCATTGCGTCTTTGAATAACCAGTCCGGCGTTTGGTTATGCCAAAGAAGTGTATGCCCGCGCATCACCATTTTGTTTCTTTGCGCAAAAGCCACAATGGAATCCGCATCTCTCCAGTAATATTCATTTTCTTTCGGATGAACAGGTCCCATCTTCATGGCATTTTCAGCTGTAAGGCTATTGAAATGTTTCAATACCAGCGATGCTTCATCCGTTTTCAGCGCACGGGGAGAAACGGCCACTCCTATTTTAAAATAATCCCTGTAATATTCTTTAAGGCCAAGTGTACTGTCAAAGGCCTGTTGGGAAC
>CBIHLW010000053.1:0-11006 GCA_966210755.1 uncultured bacterium | reverse complement strand
ATCCATACAGCATGGGTGAAACAGCCGAGAATGTAGCAAAGCAATGGAAGGTAAGCCGCGAAGCACAGGATGCATTTGCACTTCATTCACAGGAAAAATATTTTAATGCGCTTCTTAATGGATCATGGAAAAATGAAATAGTACCGGTGGAAGTTGAAGAATCAAAGGGGCAGAAGAAAATAATAGATACAGATGAACATCCACGCAAAACCACCATCGAAAAACTGGCATCTCTAAAACCGGCATTTGTAAAAGATGGTACCGTAACCGCTGGTAACTCTTCTGGAATAAACGATGGGGCAGCAGCTGTGTTGCTGGCAGGCGAAACAGCTGTAAAAAAATTCGGACTGAAACCAATGGCAAAAGTGATTTCAATGGCTGTTGCCGGTGTGGATCCGGCCATCATGGGTATTGGTCCTGTGCCTGCTACTCAAAAAGCATTAAAAAGGGCAAGTCTTTCTATTGCCAATATTGAGCTGATTGAATTGAATGAAGCATTCGCCTCCCAGTCACTGGCCTGCATTCATGATCTTGGGATTGATGCTGCAAGGGTAAATGTAAATGGAGGAGCCATTGCACTTGGCCATCCATTGGGGTGCAGCGGCGTGAGGTTAACTACAACACTGATCCATGAAATGAAACGAAGGGGAAGCAAGTATGGACTGGCTACCATGTGCGTTGGAGTTGGACAGGGCGCTTCTGTTATTTATGAGCTTTGTTAAGGTGGGCAAAGTTTTTGAATGACCATTGGTATGATTCGGATATTATTAAGCTGTCTGGTAGTATCGCTTTCTTCCTGCTTTCTGTTCAGCGATTTTTCTAAAAGAAGGATCTCTTATGCCGGTTCTGAGGCTGGCCAAACCATACCGGTGATCATTCCACGGAAATTTACCCATGCAACCGTTTCAGTTGACAGTCTGGGAAACGAAGCCATTAAATATCATTACGGCAATGGTGCTGTTCTTTATTTTGCGAAAATGAAGGATACTTCCACAATTTACCAGCCAATCAATTACGTAATGAACCTGCCTGAAAACCTGTATAATTCCATTTATTATAAAGGGGTGAATTATAACGGAACGTACTGGAGGGAAACCAGGTTCGGGAATTATAAGGCGGGTTATTATTCCGTTGATGAGGACAGGGATGGCGTTTTTGATTCTTCCCTGAATTATTTCCGCCTGCGTTCCATTGGCCTTTAATATAATTTATACAGCAGTTTTCTTACCAGCCTGAAATTGGTCAGTATAGATAACAGTGCAAGTATGGTGGCCAGGGCAATCACCGTCCAGTGAACCATTGTATTGAGCTCCGGCCTGTTGTACATTACCATTTTATGAAACATCCATTGAATGATTTGAGTAACTGCTAAAGCTCCAAGAAATATAAAAATGTACACGGGTACAAACTGCC
This sequence comes from uncultured bacterium, assembly GCA_966210755.1. Classification (GTDB taxonomy): domain Bacteria; phylum Bacteroidota; class Bacteroidia; order Chitinophagales; family Chitinophagaceae; genus Flavisolibacter. The sequence continues at coordinate 9,593 of CBIHLW010000053.1, read as the reverse complement.
TCGATACGTGTTTGCTTAACCAGCCGGGTGAATAACCCAGCAATAAAAGCAACTGAAGATTTTCCCTGCTCCTTGCTATTACCAGCTGCAGGTAAAATGAAAAAAGCATGAGTGCCATCATTACTACCAGTAATCCAAAAATGCCCAGACCACTGAATATGCCCTGCAACGTTTGTTTGGTTCGGCCGAATTTTGTTCTTTCCTTATTTACCCTGTAATTATGCTGGTCAAGATAACTGATAAGGTCAGGATTGTTGGCGTCCTTTGTTTTAAGGTATACACGTGCATACCCGATGAATGCTTCTTCACCATATTTTTCATTGGCCCAGTCAAGGAAATCTTTTGGTACCAGAATGGAATTGATCCTGTCCGTAAAAGCGAGTATGGATGCCCGGTAGGTTTGTGTTTCACCTTTTCCGTAAATCGTTACATAGGGCTGAACCTGTGAAGCTGTTTCCTGGGAGAACTGCGGTATATCCGCTGTAGGCGCAAAAAGGTTAAATATTTCGAGAAAGTCAGAAGAAACGATCAGTGGTACAGATGCCTGGCCCTCTTGCCATGAAAAACCTGGAGGCACAGTATCAAGAAAGGCATCTTCTATGCTCTCTAAAATAAAATCCGTTTTAAAAGGAATGGCCTCTCCGCCATTTAATTGCACACGGAACCGGTTGGCAATCAATGGAGCAACATCTTCTATAAAAGGCTGGGACCTTAATGTTTCCACATCTTCATCACTGAACACATTCTTTTCTTCCTGACCCATGGTTTCATTAGTGATGGTGCGTGTAATTGAAATGAAATCATATCCGCCTTTTCTCACCACATCCTTGCCCAGAATGGCCTGTATGTTTACAAACATCTGGAGGGAACAGAGAAGCAACAGCACACCAATACCCAGACCAACATAAGAAAACCACCTGGAGGCAGCACTGGTACCGGTATGCATTAATGGCTTTATGGGTTTGAATGATAAGGACACAGCTCAGATTTATAAATGAAAAATTTTTGTAAAAGGGAAATAACTGATCCTTTCCAGATCAGCAAAAATAATGGCAGCGTTTCTTGCTCTTGCTTCCTCTATCATGAGTTCATTGGCTTTTTCCGAATTGCTGTTATCAAGATGACTAAAGGGTTCATCCAGCAACAGAAAATCAAATGGCTGCATCATGGCCCTGATGATGGCAACCCTTTGTTGTTCTCCGTAAGAACATATCCTGCTTTTTGTTTGCAGTTTATTTCCAATACCCAGCCTTTCGGCCATTTCCCTGATCTTTTCCGGTGGGTGAAAGGGATTGAGCTGTCTTTTGATATTGATATTATCATACACGGTTTCTTCCGGAAACAGGCGAAGGTCCTGGAAAACTATGCTGATGTGGTTCTTCCTGTATTTTGCAAAATCTTCAACAGAAAATTTTTTTATATCATGACCTTCATATAGAACATGTCCATTGTACTCATGCCTGATGCCATAAAGAAAATGCATGAGGGAGGTTTTACCACTGCCGGAAGGCGCTACGATCTTTACAAAATCTCCCTTATCAAAATGCAGGTCGCTGCCCCATATTTCAGAAGTGTTTTTTCTGGCCTTGTCAAAATAAACGGGTAATAGATCTTTTATCTGTAAATGCATTTGCCTGAAAATTAAAACCGCAGCTACAATTAAAAAAATTGCTGCTGCGGCTTTTGAAAAGAACAAAAAAATTATTGTTGTACAGGTGCTATTTCAATTGGAGCAGCGGTTGTGTCGGTAGCATAAGGATTGTTATTCACCTCATCCTGCATACTTCCACGCTTTGCCTTTTCTGCTTCATGCATTTTCTGAACAAACTGGTTGAGTTGCTTTAAGCTGTTTGTTTTTTTATCAACCATGTTGATCACAAAGTCAGCCTTCATCATTCCATCTTTGTATTCTCCACCGGTGGCCACTATATCCTGCCAGGTTTGGTTGGCAAGATTAAAAGAAGTACTGTCAACCGAATTGGTAGCTTTAAATATCTTCTGCAGGTCTATGTACATTCCAAACGGATGTCCGCTTATCTTATCAGCAAAAGGAACATTATTATTTCCACCTGCAAGGAATTTGTCAACTGATTCAGCTTTATTGCCTGCTGCAAACCATTCATTGGTTAACTTATAGGAAATGGCTGTATCCATACCCATCATGTTTTGTTTTGCAATATTCATCAGCTTATCAAATGATGATTTATTACCTACAGAACTTACTACCAGCACATTGAATTCAGGTTCTGTTTTTACTGAAGTATAAGGTTCGCCACCTTCAAAGAATGGAGGTGTGGTAACTTCTTTTTTAACCAGTGACAAGTCGGAAAAAGAAAAAAGGAACTGTCCGCCTGTGGCGCCGATCACCTCATCGAGGCTCAGGTCCATTTTTCCAAGATATCCATTGGCCAGTCCATCTATACCCAGTGCTTTTAAAAATCCTTTCAGCCAGGCCGGATCAAAATTGAAGGCAATGGCACCGATAACATTTTGTGAAGGGATGCGGTTGATCAGGTCCTTATCAACATTCTTTGGTTTGTAGCTTTCCATTAGTTTGGCAAGCTCTTTTCCATAAAACTGTTTTGAACTGATATCGATCTTTCCATCAGCAAAATTCAGGCTGAATGTACTGATGTTGCCTTTGAGCAGGTCGCCAAATTTAAACATCGACATCATGCCGGCACCCATGGCATTGATGTAACTATCCGGGTTCATCCAGAAATGCATATCACCATCTTCTTCCAAAAGATCTTCAAAACGGTCATCGTTGTTAAGAAGATCATCTCCTTTCATACCCAATAATTCTTTGGTGAATTTTTTCAGGCTGTCAGGAGTTACACCTGCTTTTGTTTCATTGGTCTCACCCATATCATTCATGTCTTCTTCACCTTCCATTCCACCAGAAAATGGATTGTTCGCAGCTCCGGACATGGGCATGTTACTCATTAATACAAAAGAGGAATTATTCCAGCTGATCAGGTTGTCGTCATCAACAATATAATTCAGGTCGCCATCTTTTTCTACCTTGCTTCCTTCATTTGATTTCAAAGCGAAGGCTTCAAAATCGCCGGCATCCTTGATCTTACCTTCAACAACCATATAACCACCGTTGCCCCGCTGTCTGAGGAAAAAGGCAAAATCTGATTTCATATCAACCCCTGATGCTTCGGGATTGTCCATGATCTTTTTTGAAAAAGAATCTGATTCCTTTTTATAGCTTTCCTGGAACCAGCTTGATTGCTTGATCTCATCCCAGCTCAATTTGGATGTAAGCGATGAAGTATTGAGGTAAAATACCATCGCGGCATCTTTTGGAATAGGCAGGTCGGAACCACCTCCCGAATTTTTACAGGATACAAAAAATACAGTGGCAAATAATGCCACAACAGTCAGAATTGGTAAACGTTTCATAATTAAATTAATAATGAGGTCAAATAAACAAAAAATCAGGAAGATTTTCGAACGCCACTGATTTTTGTTGGCCTGTTCGCAAATCTTTAACAGTACAGGTTTTCTGTTCTGCTTCCTGGGAGCCAAGGATCACTATAAAAGGAATGTTTTTCTTTTCGGCGTATTTAAATTGTTTGTCAAATCTGGCATTTTCATGGTAGATCTCTGAAGCAATTCCTTTTGACCTCAGCTGGCCAAGCAGGTTGTAGGCCATCCTGCTTTCATTTTCCCCCAGGTTAAAGAATAATACCCTTGTACCCTGCTCAACGGTTTGCGGAAACAGTTTCATTTCTTCCATTACATCATAAATGCGGTCTACTCCAAATGAAATACCAACACCCGGAATGCCCGGCACGCCAAATAAACCCGTGAGGTCATCATAACGGCCACCGCCGCCGATTGAACCCATTTTTACTTCTGCCGGAGCCTTGGCTTCGAAAATAATGCCTGTATAATAATTAAGTCCGCGGGCCAGTGTAAAATCAAGTATAAGATTGATGGATGATGAGCCATGTTTAAGGCTGGCTTCAACCAGATAGGCGAGTTCTTCTATACCTTCCCTATTTTCAGGGGAGTTACCAAGCAATTGCCTGATGGCAGATAATTTTTGATCATTGGTTCCACTGATACCCAGATAATTTTCAATCACTGTTACCTGGTCATGGTTCAAACCTCTTTGCAACAGTTCCTCTTTTACTTTTTCAATCCCGATCTTGTCCAGTTTATCAATGGCAATGGTGATATCCATCATGTTTTCTGCACGGCCGCATTTATCAGCAAGGGCTGAAAGTATCTTTCTTGAGTTGATCCTGAGTTCATAATTTGCTATGCCGAGCTTTGTAAAAACATCATGATAAATATTTACAAACTCCACTTCATTTATCAGTGATCGGCTTCCCACTATATCGGCATCGCACTGGTAAAATTCACGGTAACGGCCTTTCTGCGGGCGGTCGGCCCTCCATACTGGTTGTACCTGGTATCTTTTAAATGGAAAATGAAGCTGGCCATGGTTCATGGCCACATACCGGGCAAATGGAATGGTAAGATCATATTTCAATGCCCTTTCAGTGATATCTTTTGAATTTTTTCCGTCAAGTATCTTTTCGAAAGCCGCTCTCGACTGTTGTTCCTTTGCCCGGTTATCCAAACCATTATTGAGGATCTTGAAAATTAATTTATCACCTTCATCCCCATACTTACCCATCAGGGTATCAAGGTTCTCCATAGCTGGCGTTTCCAGCGGCTGGAATCCATATAGTTCAAACACATTTCGAATGGTATTGAAAATGAACTGACGTTTGCGAACCACATCCGGTCCAAAGTCACGCGTTCCCTGTGGTAAACTAACGGTAGGTTTGGCCATTCAGTTTTTTTGTAATGAGCAAATGTAAGGTGAAAAGGCTGTTGGCTATTGAGCTAATGACTACGGCCACCTGCCACGGGCTTTCCTTTATATTTCTTAATGATGGCATCACAAACCTCATTGATCCTTTTATATACTTCGTGGTATCCTGGTTCTGTGCCGTACCAGGGATCGGGAACCGACATATGCCTGCCGGGATATAATTCATTCATAAAAAGGTCAACCTTATTTTCATCAAATTTTTCTTTGGAGATACGTTTTATGTCTTCAACAACATCATCTGCCATGGCATAGATCTTATCAAAGCGCTCCATATCTTCTTTTACAAACCGCCGTGCTTTCTGATCACATATATTAATTCCATTGAGGCCGGCTACTTTTTGTGATAATACATGAGGTGCTTCACCCACATGGTATCCGTTGGTTCCTGCACTGTCAATATACCAGTGCAAACCCGCCTGGCCTGCTTTATGTTTCAAAATGCCTTCGGCGAGCGGACTCCTGCAAATATTTCCAAGACACACCATTAAAATTTTCATCTTTTCTATTTTCTGAAGCGCAAAAATAAGCGCTGCATCATCAAAGATTTTTTAAAAAATTATGGAATATGGCCGGCCATTCATCTTAAAATAAACCAACAACCATGACCGGAAGTGAAATACTCAAAGCAGATATGTTAGACATTCTCTTTGAAAACAGAAACAAACACTATGGTGCCTATACGTTGCGAAAATTTTATAATCAACGGCTTGTTCTGTCTCTGGTTGTGGCGCTTTTATCAGTGTCGGGTCTTTTTTTATTCCTTTCTGGTGACCGACAAAAAAAAGCCATAGCGGCAATTGAATATAAAACCGTGGAGATCATCGATATTGTTTATCCCCGAAATGAAGTGAAACCCAAACCTGAACCACCCAAACCACAACCGGCCGGAACAAAACAGGTATCGCAACAAAGTTTTGTTGACCGGATTGAAATTGTAGACAGGGATGTAACGAAAGCCATGCCCATGCAATCCGGGCTCGTTAATATTTCTGACCACAACATAGAAGGAAATAATATCCGGATAGCTTATCTGCCAGCTATCCCCGGTCCTGAAAAAAAACACACAACCGTGCAACCGCCATCTTCATTTGAAGCGGCAATTCAAAGGGAACCAGAGTTTCCGGGTGGATCCAGGGCCTGGATTAAATTTTTACAGGACCATTTACAATCACCAACTCCAATGGAAAAAGGGGAAAGGAAAACCGTAATGATAAAATTCCTCGTATCTGCAGATGGTTCAGTTACCGGTTTTGAAGTTTTGCAATCAGGAGGCCGCATATATGATAAAGAAGTGATACGGGTATTGAAACTCATGCCCAGATGGAAACCAGCCATTCAAAATAATGAACCTGTGTCCAGATCATTTACCCAGCCGGTCATATTTGTAGGATCAGAAGAATAAAATTGTTTTAAATTGCTCCACCCAAATGTAAGTATGCTGGAAGAATTACAGGAAGAACATAGAAAGAAGCTGGCCAGGTCAAGGTCCATTGTGGACTGGATCATGGGAGCTGTATTGTTTTTAGCCGGTGTATTTTTTATTGTTTACCGGTATGCCGGTATAAATTTCATGAACCGGAAACCCGGAAGTATTGATTTTGTCATTGGAGGTTTATTCATCATATATGGTATTTGGAGAATGTACAGGGGATATAAAAAGGATTACTTTAAATGAATTGGAAAAACAAGGGTGTTTTATGCATTTTCGTTCTGTTTATACTCTTATTTGCAGGATGTGATGCAGATGACGGTGCAAAAGGGCGTAAGCTGGACACATATAATTCCGGTATCATTCATATCAGTTGCGATGAAACCTTTAAACCGGTAATTGATGCCCAGGTGCAGGTTTTTCAATGGCAGAATCCTGATGCAAAAATCGTTGTGCATTATAAACCTGAAGCGGAATGTTTAAAAGATATGCTTGTGGATTCTATCCGGATGATCATAGCAACAAGAGGTGCCTCGCAACAGGAAATTAATCTGGTGGCCGATTCACTGAAAACAGGTTTGGAAAATGAGCTTCTGGCAAGAGACCTGATAGCGGTGATTCTCAACAAAGCCTCGGTTGATACCTTTTATAGCATGACCGAGATCAGGGAACTGTTAACGGGAAAATCTAAAAAAAATCTAATTCCTGTGTTTGACGGTACCTCTGCAACAAGTACGGTTCGGTTTATGCTTGATTCAGTACTTAAAGGTGAACAGTTGTCACCTGCCGTTGTTGCAGCAGAAAATAGTTTGGGAGTTATTGAATATGTTACAAAGGTTCGCAATGCTGTAGGTTTTGTAGGTTTCAGCTGGATAGGGAATATGGATGATACTTCGCAGGCAACATACAGGCAAAATGTAAGAATCGCCTACCTTGAAAGCACGGATAGTGCCGGAGCCTATGTTCAGCCTTCACAATATTTTATATATACCAATACCTACCCAATGGTACGTGATTTGGTCTATATACTTAAGGAGCGGCACCAGGGTCTTGGACATGCGTTTGGAAGATTCCTGTTGCAGATAGATAAAGGCCAGTTAATATTTAGAAGGGCCTATCTGATGCCGGTAAGATGGACACATTACGTGAGAGATGTGATACTGAATGAAAACATTAACAACCAATAAGTAAACTAAACGAAACATTTTTAAATCTTAAAAAGAAAAGCACATGAAGAAAACAGCTATTTTATTATTTTTTGCTGCTTTCCTATCAATTTCAGCACTGGCTCAGTCTGTACAGGAAGGAATAAATCATTTTTATGCTGAGCGATATCAAAGCGCCCAGACCAATTTTGAAAAAATGCTGGCGTCTAATCCCAACAATATAGAAGCTACTTATTGGTTAGGCCAGGTTCTGATTGAACAAAACAACCTGAAAGCTGCCCGGTCTTTATATGAAAAAGCTTTAATGACAAATGGCAATGCACCTTTGCTGATGGTTGGAATGGGAAGTGTTGAATTGCTTGAAGGAAAAACAGCCGAAGCAAGAGCCCGTTTTGAAAATGCCATCAATGCCAGCAAAAGCCGGAGAGGTAATGATCCGGATATCTTAAATGCAGTTGGCCGGGCCAACGTGGTAGCTTATTCTGCAAAAAATAAATATGGTGATCTGGATTATGCCATTGCCAAACTCCAGGAAGCCGCTCAAAGAGATTCAAAGAATCCGGATATCTATCTCAACCTTGGACATGCCTATAAAAAGAAGGGAAACAAAGGTGGTGATGCCGTTCTTGCCTATAGAAAAGCATTAGAGATCAACCCGTCTTTTGCAGTTGCGCCTTACAGTGCAGCTATGTTATACAGAACGCAACACTCCAGTTACCGCAATCCTGAAGCATGGTCAAATGTGGTTGATCATCTTAACATGGCTATAAAAGCCGATCCCAATTTTGCACCTGCCTATGTTGAACTCTATAACTTCTACCTGTTTGGTAAAAGTGATTTTGCCGCCGCTGAAAAGCTGGCCACACAGTATGAGGCGAGTGCTGATCCAAGTCCGGATAACACTTATCTGAGAGTTCAGACCGATATCGTTCAGAAAAAATATGCAAGCGCTATTACCACCCTGAAGGATATAGTTGCAAAGAGCAATAATAATCCCAGACCTGTGGTTTACCGTGCCCTGGCAGTTGCCACGATGGGTAATAAGGATACAGCTTCGGCCTGTGAGTATATCGGGCAGTTTTTTGCAAAAGCGCAGGACGATGACCTGTTGAGTTCTGATTATATCATTCATGCCCAAACCTGCGGCCGTGGTAATTCAGCCATTGTAATGCAGGATCTTGAAGCCGCATTAAAGATCGATACCACATTACCAAAACAATTGACACTGTTGGGTGAGTGGATCGATGATGCTAAAGCTAACGGCGATAAGGTGTTTGAAGCGCAGTTAAGAGAAAAATCATACAACCTGAGAAAAGCTGCCAACGAGTATACGCACCCTACGGAACTGATCAGCTATATGGCAGTAAATTATTACCTGGGTGGCGATTATCATAAAACAGATAGCATTTCAAAGGAATATATCAAACTGGAACCTGATAGCATTTATGGTTATAACTGGAGAGCCCGTGCCCTGGTAGCCATTGATACTGCAGAAATGCCGCAGGGTTTATTTATTGAACCGTTGGAGAAAACCCTTGCCATTGCTTTAACAGATACCGTTAGGTACGAAACACAGGGCGTATTTGCTTCAACAACACTTTCTCTTTATTATACCAATAAAAAAAGAGAATACGAAAAAGCGCTGGAATACGCAATCAAAGGTTTGAAGTTCGATCCTGCCAATGCAACATTGACAAAGATCAAAGATGTGCTGGGACCCGTGGTCAATAAAATGAAACAATCTTCAGCACCGAAATCAACATCTGCATCAAAGTCGTCTTCCGGTAAGGCAAAATCCGGCAGTTAAGCAGTAAGTATTTCCTTTAGATATTTTAAAGCCTTCTCACAGAAGGCTTTTTTTATTGACAAATCTCAGGTTAAATATTAACTGAAAGTTGAGCAGACTGGCTTATTTTTGCCTGCCCATTTGAAAGACTATGTTCCAGTTATTACAAACAGATCTAACTAAAACAGTTACAGATATAAACAGTGCGGGAAGTTACATTCCTGTTGCACTCCAGGTTGTGCTGGTAGTTGGATTGATAGCCTTCTTAATGTTTGTTACCCATTTATTGGGGCCTAAGCGTCAGACAACCGATAAGCTTCAGAATTTTACAAGCGGGATCGAAACCCATGGCCA
>CBIHLW010000052.1:0-11083 GCA_966210755.1 uncultured bacterium | reverse complement strand
GTGCAAGGGATATTATAGCAGAATGGATCAGTGAACATGAACAGGCCAGGGCTAAGACCCGTCAATTATTTTCAGAAACAGCCCTGCTTACTTCAAAAGTACTGAGTACAAAAAAAGAGGAAGCCGATGCCCAGAAATACCGTGATTATTTTGAATTCAGCGAGCCTTTATCCAAAACTCCTTCCCACCGGTTGTTAGCTATTCGCAGGGGAGAAAAAGAAGGATTTTTAATGATGGATATCAGCGTAGAAAAACAAAATGCCCTGGATGAACTGGAAAAGATCTTTATCAGGTCATCCAATGCAGCATCAGCCGAAGTAAAGAAAGCCATTGAAGAGAGTTATAGCCGTTTACTTAAATCATCAATAGAAAATGAATTCAGACTTCTTAGCAAAGGCAGGGCCGATGAAGAGGCCATCAATGTATTCACGGAAAACCTGAGGCAGTTATTGCTGGCCTCACCGCTGGGCTCCAAAAAAGTGCTGGCAATAGACCCGGGTTATAGAACTGGTTGTAAAGTGGTATGCCTGGATGCGCAGGGTAACCTGGTTCATAATACTGCTATTTATCCGCACCCTCCCCAAAACCAGTGGCAGGAAAGTACGGCGGAGTTAAAAGCACTGGTTTCCAGCTATGAAATTGAAGCTATTGGAATTGGCAATGGAACCGGAGGAAGAGAAACCGAACAAATGGTAAGGAGTATTGATTTTGGAAAACACGTTGGCATTTTTCAGGTGAATGAAAGCGGCGCTTCCATTTATTCTGCATCTGAAGTAGCGAGAGAAGAATTCCCTGATCATGATGTAACGGTAAGAGGTGCCATCAGCATTGGGAGAAGGTTGTTGGACCCACTTAGTGAATTGGTGAAGATCGATCCGAAATCAATAGGTGTTGGCCAGTACCAGCATGATGTGAACCAGGTAAAATTAAAACAAGGCCTTGACCGCGTAGTGGAAAGTGCTGTGAACTTTGTTGGTGTTGATGTAAATACCGCATCTAAGCATTTGCTTCAGTATGTATCAGGCATTTCTCCAGCCCTCGCTGCTAATATTGTACAATACCGCCTGCAGAATGGCCCTTTCAAAACAAGGGAAGCATTCAAAAAGGTGCCCCTCATGGGACCCAGATCATTTGAACAGTGTGCCGGGTTTTTGAAAATTCCTGATGCTGAAAATCCATTGGATAATTCTTCGGTTCATCCCGAACGGTACGCGCTTGTACAACAGATGGCAAAAGATGTACAGGCATCACTTGAGGATCTGATCAAAACAGCAGCATTGAGAAAACAGATCAACAGAAAGAAGTATATCGATGAAACAGTTGGTGAATTTACCATAGAAGATATTTTGAAGGAACTTGAAAAGCCGGGCAGGGATCCCAGAAATCAAATTGAGGAATTTCAGTTTGAAGCTTCTATCAAAACGATGGAAGATGTAAAGCCTGGAATGCAGGTTCCCGGAATTGTAACCAACATAACCAACTTCGGAGCATTCGTTGATATTGGGGTAAAGCAGGATGGACTGGTTCATGTTTCCCAACTGGCAAACAGGTTTGTTTCAGATCCTAATGAAGTAGTAAAGCTGAATCAAAGAGTGATGGTAACCGTAACTGAAGTGGATGTGGCAAGAAAGCGGATTGCACTTACCATGAAAGACCCGCAAAGTTCGAATACCGGAACACGGGATATAAAACCGGAGAAGCAACCCCGGTTGAACAGGAAGCAGGAAAGCCTGAATCCATTTCAAAATAAGTTGATGGAACTAAAGAAAAAATTCAAAGATCAATAGTAAGAATGGTTAAACATCACTATTGTCCTGCTGATTTCTTCATCCTGACTGACAGATACCTGTCCAGCAGGAATAGCCCGAGAATAACGTTCAGCATCATGAATACATTCATTAATGTGCTGTCAAACATCTGGCTGTAATTAATTTTATTCAGATCAATTCCAAGGGTTGAAGAAGCATCTGTGCCGGCAGACCAGTCAATTTGTGCAATACCATAAATGAGTATGCCTGCAAGCATGGTTAAAAAGAAAATTCCAATGCCCCAGATCACTTTATTATTGATATATTTTTTGGTTGCCGGCGCAATGTGAAATTTTGCTATTTCTTCCATTACATTCCTTGTAAACCTCATTGAAGGTTGTTCAAGCTCAATCAGGTTAATGGTTTGGTGCACATCCATATATTCTTCATATTTTGATTTACATTCGGTATTCCCGGCAATGAGTTTTTCTATAACAGGTATTTCATTTTTTATTATCTGTCCATCAATATATGCCCATAGCCTCTGTTCCATTTGCTCATCAGATGATGGAAGACTGTTATCGTTGCTCATATTTTCCATTTAATCATTATAAACTTTTCGATTCTTCCGGATCAATAAATGTCTTTTATTTCCGAAGTGAAATATTTTTCCATCTTTTCCTTCAGCCTGCCCCTGGCCCTGTGTAATTGCACCTTCACCGCATTTACTTCTTTTCCCATTATCTGTGCAATTTCTTCTAGTGTTTGCTCTCCTTTATAAAAAAGCGAGATCACCTGCGCATCATCGGCACTCAAAAGTTTTATAGCTTCATTAACCATGGCAACCCTGCTTTTTTGCTCAACCTGGTTGGCATTCAATCCTCCATCTATATTATCTGCTCCTGCAAAAACATGCTCATCATCGAGCGATTGAACATCAACCTTCTTTTTCCTCAAAAAACTAAGACAACTTGTGGTTGTAACAGTATAAAGCCATGTACTGAATTTGGACTGTCCCCGGAAATCTGCCAGTGACCGGAAGGCCTTTATAAAAACATCCTGAGCCACTTCTTCCGCATCTTCCCTGTTTTTTATATAACGCAGAGAGATGGTAAAAACAAAGTTGCGGTAACGGTCCACCAGTAGGGCATAAGCCTGCTGATCGCCTTTTAATACCTGGGCAATTACCTCTATGTCGCCGGTTTCAGTGTGCATTCTACAGGTAAGACTACGGATTTTATGTGGAGGTTACAAGGGGAGTGGATAGCTGTTGGCTGTTAGCCTTAAGCCCTTCAATCCGAACCTTTACTTCATATAAATTTATACGAAGTAAAAGGTTTGTAACGGCAGCCATCTGCAGGCCATGTAACTTCTTTATCAGACCGGTAGTCATATACCTTGTAATCTTTTTAAAAAATCTTTCAAAAACCTGTAACCGCCTTTCATCAGCCGTAGTCAGATAGAGAAAGAACGAACCAGACTTTTAAATTATAAATTTTGATTTTATGCAAGGTCCAGAAGTTTTAATCCCCATTACCATCTTTGCAGGTGGATTCGCAATGATTTTCGGCATCTATTATCTCAGAACCAAAGAAAACCTGGCCATGGTTGAAAAGGGTATGAACCCAAAAGATAAAATGCATCGTCCCGCTCCATTCAGAAGTCTTAAACTGGGACTGTTGTTATTGGGCGCAGGTCTCGGCCTGTTGTTAGCTTATATCCTGGATATAAACATGCGCACAGAAACCAATCATGAACATCCACCTTTATATTTTGCTTTGATCGCTATAGGAGGCGGACTTGGATTGATATCTTCTTATTCTATTGAAAGAAAATATTTGATGGACAAACCGGAAAAAGAATAGAATATCAGGCAGTAATAGGAATTGTTGAAGTAAGAATACTGCCGGTGCGGTATACCTGCTTCAACTTTTTTTTAATTTTTGGATTCCAGATTGCTCGTGGTTTATTCAAAAATCCCTGTTCCCGGCCGGTATTCTTATTTGCTTAAAATCTCTTTTGCCTTGATCACAGCAGGATCATATTTATTAAACACCTGGTAATAACCTTCTGTTCTCCATTTAAGCCGGGCGATATAGGCTTTGATCTGGTCCTGGATATTCTGTTTATCTTTTTCTGGTATATTTCGGAGATTGATACTGTCCCTGATAGCAAAATTCACCAGTTTATTCCATGCATCTTCTGAATTCTGGTATCGGGCAGAGAAGTCGGCAGGGGTCTTAAACTTATCAAAGGTTTCCGAGTTGTTGATATAGTACTGATAAACAAAATTATTGAACCTGCCATCCAGGTACAATCTGGTTACACTTCTTGTATAAACGCTGGTGTCGATCGGTACAAAAACATCCGGCACAATTCCACCGCCTCCGTACACCAGGCGGCCTCCGCTTGTTTTATATGTTTTCTGGTTTTTATTGAAATGTATGGAATCGGCTGAAAATAATTCACCTTGTTCGTACCTGTCAAAAATATCGTGCAGGTATTCCTTTCTGCCTTTATCATAGGGTTTTTGAATGCTCCTGCCGGAGGGTGTATAATATCTTGCAATGGTTAATCTGAGCACTGAACCATCGCTTAATTCATAAGGTGCCTGTACCAACCCCTTTCCAAAAGTTCTTCGTCCGATGATGGTGGCCCGGTCCCAATCCTGTAAGGCGCCGGCTATGATCTCACTGGCACTGGCGGTTAATTCATCTACCAGCACAACCAGTCTGCCTTCTTCAAACAAACCAGCCCTTCGTGCTTTATATTCCTCCTTCTCTACATTGGCGCCTTCCGTGTAAACTATAAGTTTATCGCTATCCAGGAATTCATCTGCCACATCTACCGCCTGTTTAATGTATCCGCCCCCGTTTCCCCTCAGGTCAAGGATGAGTTTTTTTAATCCCTGTGATTGCAATCCTTCAAGGGCATGCATGAACTCTCTATAGGTAGGTTCAGCAAATTTATTGAGCTTGATATACCCCGTTACATTATCGATCATATAAGATGCATCGAGCGATGAAAGCGGTATGGTGCCTCTGATCACTTCCTTGAACTGCGTAGTGTTTTTACGGAGAATGGTGAGTTTCACCTTGGTTCCATCTTCTCCCCGGATAAGGTCCCGGATATCGGGTCCTGCTCTTTTGCCAACTATGGAAGAATCGTTCACGCCAATGATCTTATCACCTATCTGTAATCCGGCAATATCACTTGGACCATCAGGGAAAACATACAACACGTGAACAGTATCATCAAAAATGTTGAATTCCACCCCAATGCCTTCAAATTTTCCTTTCAATACTTCCTGCTCCCTGCTAACATCCGATGCAGGTATGTAAGCGGAATGGGGATCCAGGTTGCTCATTACTTCATTAATGGCTTTGTCCTGGATGGTATCAATGCTTACATTGTCAACATAATGGTTTTTGATCCGGTCAAGCGCCTCCTGTAAGGAACTTCTCCGGTCGCGTTTAAAAAAATCGGTATTTCCCGTTTGCTTGTGAAGCATGAACCCAAAAGCCATTCCGGCTATCATTACTACCGAAAAAATAAGGGGAAGCCAAACCTGTAATTTTTTATTCCTCATCCTGCCTTTACTTTGTATAAGATTGCAAAATAGCAGTTTTGATAGAATGATTACTATTTCACAGGATATTTCAACAATATATTAAGCGTAACCACATGCCAGTGATCTTACTAGCAGACAGCGGCGCCACTAAAGCAGAATGGTGTCTGGTGTCAGGAAGTAAAAAAAGAACCATATTTACCCAGGGCATCAGCCCCTATTTTTTAAATACAGGCCAAATAACAACGTTATTACAGGATGAACTGGTTAGAAAACTGAAGAATATACATATAGATCATATATATTATTATGGCACCGGTTGTGCCAATCCGGAAAATGCAAAAAGTGTAAAAAAAGCCCTGCAAAAGGTTTTTCCGGGAGCCAGGGTAGAAGTTCAAACCGATCTGATGGCTGCAGCCCGTTCTGTTTGCGGAAAGGAAAAAGGAATTGCTTGTATTTTGGGTACGGGATCCAATTCCTGTTTTTATAACGGAAAGAAGATATCAGGGAATAGCCCGGGACTTGGATACGTTTTAGGGGATGAAGGTTCGGGAGCCTACCTGGGTAAAAAGGTGATTCAATATTACCTGTATAATACATTTGATGAGGACCTGCGTGCCCGTTTTGATGCAAAGTTCGTAACCACCCCGGTGGAAATACTTGATAACGTGTATAAAAAGCCAATGCCAAACCGTTACCTGGCCACCTATACCATGTTTCTGGCAGAAAACCGCGGGCATTATATGATTGAAAATATCATTGAAGATGGATTAAATGATTTTTTCTTTCAACATTTGTGCAAATATCCTGAAATATGGAAGTGTCCGGTTCATTTTGTAGGAAGTGTTGCTTTTGGTTTTAAGGATGTGATCAAAGACCTCTGCAGCAGTTACGAATTTGATCTGGGTACGATTCTTAAAAATCCAATGCAGGGATTGGTGAAATATCACGGTGGGTAACTACCCCTTATACCTGGGGTCAGCGAAAAATAAAAGCAAAGTTTCAGGCAGGTATTAAGGGTTGGGAAAACGTGTTCACCATTAAATGAATAAAAGAAAGATCATTGGTGATATTATCAAATCAGTGTTTGGCCATCGGGTAATAAATAAAAATTCGCGTAATAAAAAAATATGAATGGATTTACAAAAGTTACTGAGCAATCAAGTAACTATAGAAACCTCGAACAAATGACAATTGGTGAGATACTCACTAATATCAATGACGAAGACAAAACCGTTCCTTTTGCTGTTGAAAAAGCCATCCCCCAGGTAAAGCGTCTGGTGGGTGCTGTTACGGATAAAATGCTGGCAGGAGGCAGGCTTTTTTACATAGGAGCCGGTACCAGCGGACGGCTTGCGGTGGTAGACGCCAGTGAATGTCCGCCAACATATGGCGTTCCTTATGGATTGGTGGTGGCAGTAATTGCGGGTGGTGATGAAGCTATTACAAAGGCCATAGAAAACGCTGAGGACAGCACGAGGCAGGGATGGGATGATCTTCAAAATCATAAGATCAACAATAAGGATGTGGTGGTTGGAATAGCAGCAAGCGGAACAACGCCTTATGTGATCAGTGCCCTGAAGGAATGCCAGAGAAGAGGAATTACAACAGGCTGTATTACCAATAACCCCGGATCACCATTGACCGATGTTGCTGATTTTCCTATTGAGGTTGAAGTAGGACCCGAATTTGTAACCGGTAGCACCAGAATGAAAAGCGGCACCTCTCAAAAGCTGATCCTGAATATGATCTCCACAACTGTTATGATCCAGCTGGGAAGGGTAGAAGATAATAAAATGGTTAACATGCAGCTCACCAATGAAAAGCTGATTGACCGTGGCACGAAAATGATAATGGATAAATTAGAGCTGGATGATTATGAACAGGCCAAAGAATTATTACTCAGGCATGGAAGCGTGAAGAAGGCAGTGGATAATTTCAGGCTGGAAGAATAGCAACGGAAGGTTTTATCCAAACATTTTCATTCAGAATTTTAATTAATAAATAAAGACCTTTTGGTCATCATGAAAATGCGGCATTATTACAATTTCATGCTGATCGCCTATGCACATACCGGATGCACAATATTGAACCATACTATAACTGGCGGCATATATATGTGAGCGAAGAAGATGAGCGGTCGCCTTTTTTTAAAAGGCAGTATTCTGAATTTGAATATACATCTGCTGTTTATAATTACTACATACATCCCCAATGGGATGATTTTGGAAGCCGTACTTTATACCTCAAGGTTTTGCAGGCTAATTATGAAGAAAACTATATCATTATAGAATTTATTGGAGAGTGGAATGATGCCATTGAAAATGATATCATGGAATTAAAACGGGAAGTGGTTGAAAAATTCATGTACGAGGGCATTAATAAATTTATACTGATCACGGAACACGTACTCAACTTCCATAGTGGTGATAAGGATTATTACCAGGAATGGTATGATGATGTAAGTGATGAAAATGGCTGGATCGTAAGCATTAATATGCCACAGGCTACACAATATGATTTCAAAAAAGCCAGACTCAATTATTACGTGGAGCTGATGACTATTGATAACTGGAGAACATTTAAGCCCTATCACCTGTTTAAAAAAATAGATGATGAATTGAATAAGCGGTTACCGGTATAAACCGATGCTGATGTTAATCTGAAATTTAAGAAAGTGTAGTACCCTGAACCTGGAGAGGAAATACTGAATATTTAATTTTTAAATATGGAATCTGCAACGGCCATTAACGTTCATTTCTTTCCAGGTTGATTACAGACATACCTTTCAGAACTGGCTTTTGATTTTTTTCTCCCGTCCTTCCTTCCCATTCTGTTTAAACTCATTTTCCTTTTTGCCGATTGGGACTTACCTTTGCGTCAAATTTTTCAAATCCCTCTGACATTTTATGAAATGGTCGCAATTCTTCACTTCCGCAGTAGGTAGAAAAATAGTAATGGCGCTAACGGGGTTGTTCCTGATCTCTTTTCTGATAGTTCACGTTGGACTTAATTCCTGTATTTTCTATGATCTTTCTTTTTTCAATGCTAACGATAACGGTTCCATGTTCAACAGGGCAGCCTATTTTATGGGTAATTCGCTCGTGGTAAGAATAATGGAGATTGGATTGTTTGCCGGGTTCCTGCTACATATCATTCAGGGATATGCAGTGGAAATAAAGAACCGCCGAATGAGAAAGCAGGGCTATAAGGTAAGCCTTGGTAACAGAGGCAGCACCTGGATGAGCCGTACTATGGCTATTTTGGGAACACTGATCTTTTTTTATCTTATCGTACACGTTTCACAATTCTGGATCCCTTCAAGAATCACGCATGATGTTCCTTCAGTGACCTACGAAGTAAGTGGTAACAGGGAGATGCACAATATGTTTCTGTTGATGTTTGATACATTTCAAAATGGCTGGATCGTGTTATTATACCTCGTGGGTGTAGGGTCACTTGCATTTCATCTTTTTCATGGATTTCACAGCGCCTTCCGTTCAATGGGGGTTCATAATAAGAAATACCTTAACATGCTGAAAGTTGCAGGATATGGTTTCACTATTATTGTTTCCATATTATTTGCACTTATGCCGATAAGTATGTATTTACAATGGGTATCGCCTTATTGAACAGGATGGTGAATTAAGAATTATGAATCTCAAATAAGCAATAAAATATGCTTGATGCAAAAATTCCCGCAGGATCCCTTGAAAAGAAATGGGAAGATTACAAAGGACATGTGAAGCTTGTAAATCCTGCCAATAAAAGAAAACTTGAAGTGATCGTAATAGGCACCGGTCTTGCCGGTGCATCTGCAGCTGCTTCACTTGGTGAAATGGGATACCAGGTAAAAGCATTTTGTTTCCAGGATTCTCCACGTCGTGCGCATTCCATAGCTGCACAGGGTGGTATTAATGCTGCTAAAAATTATCAGAATGACGGTGATTCCGTGTTCCGTCTTTTTTATGATACCATAAAAGGTGGAGACTATCGCTCCAGGGAATCTAATGTTCACCGCCTGTCCGAGGTAAGTGCCAATATCATTGACCAGTGTGTTGCCCAGGGTGTTCCATTCGCAAGGGAATATGGAGGCTTATTAAGTAACCGTTCTTTTGGAGGTACCCAGGTACAGCGTACCTTTTATGCTGCCGGACAAACAGGGCAACAATTATTGATTGGAGCTTATCAGGCTTTGGAGAGACAAGTAGCATTGGGTACTGTTACCATGTATAGCCGTCATGAAATGCTGGATGTTGTTACCATTGATGGCAAGGCAAGGGGTATCATTGCAAGGAACCTGATCACCGGTGAACTGGAAAGACATTTTGGTCACGCGGTATTATTATGCAGTGGTGGCTATGGTAATGTATTTTACCTGTCAACCAATGCTATGGGGTCGAATGCCACCGCCATCTGGAAGGCACATAAAAAAGGAGCATATTTTGCTAATCCTTGTTTTACCCAGATACATCCTACCTGTATTCCTGTAAGTGGAGATCATCAGTCAAAACTTACGCTAATGTCCGAATCGTTGCGGAATGATGGCAGGATTTGGGTTCCCAAAAAACAGGGCGATACAAGGAAAGCAAGGGAAATTCCGGAGGAAGAAAGGGATTATTATCTCGAAAGAAGGTACCCTGCTTTTGGAAATCTTGTTCCGCGCGACGTTGCATCAAGAGCAGCAAAGGAAAGGTGCGATGCCGGTTATGGAGTAGGTACCAGCCGGCAGGCCGTATTTCTTGATTTTGCTGATGCAATTAAACGCTATGGAAAGATAGAGGCCGGAAAAAGAAATTTATCTGTTGATGAGGATACTGTTATTCAGCTGGGCAAAGAAGTTGTAAAAGAAAAATATGGGAATCTCTTTGATATGTATGAAAAGATCACAGGAGAAAATCCATATGAAGTACCCATGCGGATCTATCCCGCAGTGCATTATACCATGGGTGGTCTTTGGGTAGACTATGAATTGATGACCTCAGTTCAGGGTCTGTATGCTTTAGGTGAATGTAATTTTTCTGACCATGGTGCCAACCGGCTGGGCGCTTCCGCTCTCATGCAGGGACTTGCCGATGGTTATTTTGTGATCCCATACACTATTGGAAATTATCTGGCAGATGAGATCAGCACAAAGCCCATCCCTTTAACGCACCCCGCATTTGAAGAAGCAGAAAAATCAGTACACGACCGCATTGAAACCATGATGAATATCAAAGGTTCGCAAAGTGTTGAAAGCTTACATAAGAAACTGGGCAGGATCATGTGGGATAAATGTGGTATGGCCAGGAATGCCCGGCATCTGCAACAGGCCATTGAAGAAATAAGACAATTAAGAAAGGATTTTTGGAGTGATGTAAGAATTCCAGGTAGCATTAATGAATTTAATCCTGAACTGGATAAGGCAGGCCGAGTGGCTGACTTCATTGAACTGGGTGAATTGATGTGTATTGATGCCCTGCAAAGAGCAGAAAGTTGTGGTGGCCACTTCCGGGAAGAACACCAGACTGAGGAAGGAGAAGCGCTACGTCATGATGCAGAATTCATGTATGTAGCAGCCTGGGAATATAAAGGACCGGAATGGCAGTTACATAAAGAAGAGTTGAAGTATGATGTGGTTAAGCCAACACAAAGAAGTTATAAATAATTTCTATTGTTAGTGGCAGCACCAGTATGAACTATTGTTTTTAGATCTTTGTTCTTATAAATAAAAAATTGGAATATTGATTCAATGCATCATTCTGGTTTTTTGCTTATCTATTTTTAA
>CBIHLW010000051.1:0-11130 GCA_966210755.1 uncultured bacterium | reverse complement strand
CCTCTTTCATTTGCTGGTTCATATCCTTTTATAATGGCAAATGGCAATCCGTTGAATATGGTTGAAGCCCTGAATTGTTTCTTTACCTTGATTGTAGTAGCGCTCAGCAAAAGTTCCCATTCTTCGCTTCCTCTATCCGGCATTTCAATGGTTGTATCCTTCCAGTCAATACCCGGCACATCCACAGCCTGTTCTTTACAGATAATGGCCGTATGTAAGGGAACGGCAATTACAATGATCGATCTCCGGTATATTCTTGCAAATGCAATAATATGTTCACTGTAAGTTACTTCAATTTTTAAAGTAACATATTCTCCTGCCGTAAACAAATGGGGTAATTGCCTGCGCAACCGGAATAAATTCCGGGTTAACCAGAGTTTGATCCTGCCATTATACCTTTCTTCCCATAATTGCAGTATATCAACATTTTAACCGAAGGAAGCCAGCCATTCCATTCTTTTATTGTAATCAACCTCACGCCTGTTATCAGGATCAACCAGACTAAGGTCCCATAGCTCACAACCCTGGTAAACATCCGGGATTCCCGGACAGGTAAATTTCAACATAAGCTGGGATAGTGAATTCACTATCCCATGGTCCACAATTGTTTTTTGAAACCTGATGAACCGGTTATAGAAAGGATTATTTACATCAAGAAGTGATCCTGCAAAAGATTGTGCAGCTTTTTCATATTCTTCATTGGGATCCGCCCATCCTGAATTCACTTTACCTTCTCTCAAAGCTTTCTGCAGGTAAATATTGATACGGTTGCTGAAATCGTCCATATCCTCTCCCGGAAAGGGATGCGCGCCAATAAGGGTTTGATAGATAAAGTACCGGTCATTTTTATCCGGCCCGTTGTTGACCAACAGGCTTTCATTTAATTTATCCCATTCTTCCAATTCTGAAAACCATTGTTCTCCCAGGTCAGATAATACATTCAGCCTGGCTCTTACATCTTCTCCGCGCTTGGTATCATGTGTGGACGTAGCATTCAATGTAAATGGCCAAAGCTGTTGCCGCTCTGTCATGGCTTCATGAAACGCTTCTGCACTGATCCCAAATGAATCCGGCGCATCACCTACTTCATTGTGCGCAATGAAACGGTTGTAGGTATACATTAAAGTATCTTCAACCCCTTTCGCCATTAGAGGACCCGTAAACTGCATGCAACGTTTGTAAAAATGTGCAAGCTTTAATGCATGCTCTTCCTGATTTTCACCGGTACTGCCAAAGATGGCATCATAAAATATAGCTGTAGCTCTTTGTAATTCAGGATTATATTTTTTTACAACATCCAGTATTTCCTTTACTGCATCCCCTTCCTCTTTATCCAATGGAAAAGAGCTGCCATAGAACCTGTATACAGGGCAATGAATAAGAAATTCCGCAATTACTTCCTTCAATTCTTCAGGTCTTACAGAAGACAATGTTTTCTTCTCCACAAAGTTCTGATCCACGAATAAACGGAATAAATTTTCCAGCTCCCCGGCCATATGTTCATATAGTATGGCAGACTTTTTTTCTGTTACCAGTTCATGAACCGGCCTCGGATCATTTACCAGTTTCCTGTAATACCTGGTAAAATATATTTCCTGATGTTGATTAGTGAACAGATTGTTTACAAGGGATAGGAAATCATAGCCCGTATTGCCCTGCACTGGCCATTGTTTAGGCAGCGCTTCACCCGGCTCAAGAATTTTTTCAACAAAAATGGGAACGTCCTCGCCCGCCAGGGCTCTTAATCGGTGGAGGTATTCTCCCGGATCATAGAGGCCATCTATATGATCTATCCGCAATCCCTGGAATATTCCCTGGGCCAGTAATTTTTGAACAAGCATATGATATTGTTCAAAAACATATTCATCCTGAATGTTTATACAGATCAAACCATTGACTGTAAAAAATCGGCGGTAATTAATTTCATTGTCAGTATCGTGCCAATGACAGAGTTGATAGGATTGTTGAGCTTCAATGGTATGAATCAGATCCTTATTGTTGTTCACAGCATCCAGGCATGCACCAACATATTCGTTAACCGCTTCATTCTTCATCAATCCGGTCAACTGCATTTTAAATTCTGTTACCGCTTTCCCATACGCATTTTCATCTTCTTCTTTCGGCTTTTGAGATAACAATTGCCTGATGGCGGTTGGGGGATTTTCCGGACCGGAATTAAAAATGGTTGCATAAGAAAGTGGTTGCAACGGGTAGGCCGCATCGAAATATTTAAAAACAAATCCATCCTGAAACGCTATTGTTAATTCATTTCTTTCTATCACTTCATCAACTGTACTTCCTAAAAAAGGGACCATCAGCCTTCCTTTATAGAACGGATCGGACCATACTGTATCAAAATATCCTGCATAAATTGACTGTGGTCCTTTTTCCAGCACATCCATCAGCCAGTTATTCTCCTGATGAAAGGCCATATGATTGGGTACAATATCCTGCAACCAGTAGATGTCTGCTGCTTTTAACTGCTTACTTAAATATGAAAGTTTTTCAGCACTCCCTACTTCACTATTGATCTCATTGGGATCCAAACCATCATAACCGTGATTGCTTCCCGGTACTGATTTAAAAATGGGTGATGCATAAATAGTTCCTACCCCCAGCTTTTGCAGGTATGGGAGATCTTTTTCAAAATCTTCAAAACTGTATTCTTTATGAAACTGTATACGGTATGTTGAGACTAAGTTCGTCATGTTAAAAGTCAGTTTGTCCAGTCAATGTTGCAGGGTGTACATTCCTGTCTAATTAACCTTAAGCGCGGCATTCATGTAAATCACAGTACTCTCCGGTTGCAACTCCAGCATTGTATTGCCTGGTTTTCCTCCTGAGATCTGTGGCGGAGCCATTTGCGGACCTTTCCATTGATGCGATGCCGAATCGAAAATGAGTTTCCATTCTTTCACATCAGAAGGAGGCGTGATGAATTGTTTCCGGTTTGAGAAATTCATGAAACATATGGCCTGCTGCTGGTTTGTCCACCGCTGAAGACTTATTGTTTTATTTGCTTCATCAGATTCAATATGTAATTGTTTACGATCGGGGTTGGAAAATACAGGTTGTGATTTTCTTAATTCAATCAATGATCTATAATATTCAAGCATGGTGCGGTGTGGTTCATCATTGATAATTTGCCATTGCAACCTGGAACGGAGAAATGTTTCCA
The DNA here is from genome assembly GCA_966210755.1 of uncultured bacterium. Lineage (GTDB taxonomy): Bacteria > Bacteroidota > Bacteroidia > Chitinophagales > Chitinophagaceae > Flavisolibacter. The sequence continues at coordinate 7,952 of CBIHLW010000051.1, read as the reverse complement.
TTGCCATGGGGTCAGGTGCTTCGCCTTTACCAGGATGTGCCTCATGAAAGGCTGCAAATTCCTCCTTTCTTCCTTTCCTGACAGCATCGGCAAGCACAGGATCGGTATGAGAAACAAAATACAGGAAAGGGTTGGGCTCACTCCATTCTTCACCCATAAAAAGCATGGGCAGATAGGGACTAAGGATTACTGCTGCGGCCATGAGTTTGCGCATTTCAAAACTTACCAGTTCCGTGGTTCTTTCACCCAGCATCCTGTTTCCAACCTGGTCATGGTTTTGCGAAAACACTATGAACTGATGTGCTTCATTAAAAGCGCTTACGCCAAAGTTTTTTTTGCGGTGATTTGAAAACTGTCCGTTATAAACATAAGCATCCTTAAATGCTTTTGCCAGATGATCAACGCCGTTAAAATCTGAATAGTATCCCACTTTTTCACCGCCGGCCGATACCCTCAATGCATGATGAAATTCATCTACCCACTGGGCATCCATTCCATACCCTCCCTTTTCAGGCGGATCTATATAACGGGTGTCATTCAGATCCAGTTCAACAATTAGGTAATGCTTTTTGCCGGTGCTTTTCATCAGTTCATTCACATGCTCCTTTATCTCACGCAAAATATGTTTGGGACTAAAATCCCTAATGGCATGAACCGCATCCAGCCGGAGCGCATCAATATGGAAATCCCGGAACCACATCAATACATTCTCAATAAAATAATGACGAACCCCATCGCACCAGGCATCATCAAAATTGATGGCGCCACCCCAGGGAGTTTTATATTTTTCAGTGATGTAAGGACCATATTCGCCAAGATAATTTCCTTCAGGCCCAAGGTGGTTATATACCACATCAAGAATTACGGCGATCCCTTTTTGATGACAGGCATTCACCAGGTATTGCAATGCTTTGGCTCCGCCATATGAATGTTGAACAGCAAAAGGGTAAACACCATCGTATCCCCAGTTTCTTTCCCCCGGAAATTGCGCCAGGGGCATGATCTCAATGGCATTGATACCGAGGGATTGTAAATGATCAAGTTTTTGTTCTATTGATTCCAGTTTTCCTTCGGGCGTAAATGTACCGGTGTGCAATTCATAAATGATATATTCACTCAAAGAGTGATTTTCCCATTGCTGATCTGACCATTCAAAAGCCTTAAGCGCAATAGCAGCCGAACTGCCATGTACGCCCAGGGGTTGCGACAGCGATGCGGGATCGGGTAATTCCTTTTGCCGGTCAATCAGGAATGTGTAGGTATCATTTTCCTGCAATCCGTTAATATCCTGGCTCCAAAAACCATAATCATCCTTTTGTAAAGCTACCTGGTGATTGCCGAAGCAAATATGGATTTGTTTTGAATGCGGAGCCCACACTACTGCTTTTGCCAATCCGTTATCGAAATTTACACCTATGCTTCTCCTGTTAACATCAACCTTCATGATCATGGTTGTTTTAATAATACCACGCTTCTTCCCTGCACCTTGATGATATCGCCCGAATTGTACTTGTCGCCTTCTTCTGAAATGTAATTATCGTGCGTATCAATCACTTTTATCCATTCATCACCATACCTGTCGGAAGGAAGTTTAAAATCAAGTGCTCCTTCGTAGGCGTTGAATATGATATAAAAACTGTTGTCAACGATCTTACGGCCTTTTTCATCCAGCATTCTTAACCCATGACCATTCATATATACGGCCAGTGACTTTGCATAATCGTGACTCCAGTTCTCATCACTCATTTCATCGCCTTCCGGAAGGAACCATGCAATATCATGAAGACCTATACCTTTCACCGGCTGACCCTGAAACCATCCTTTTCTTGTAAACACATGATGCCTTTTATATAATGCTATCAGTTTCTTTGTAAAATCGAGGAGTTCCAGATCTGCTTCAGCCCAGTTAAGCCAGGATATCTCATTATCCTGGCAATAGGCATTATTATTACCACCCTGTGTGCGGCTTATCTCATCACCGGCCACCAGCATGGGTACTCCCTGAGAAAGGATCAGCGTGGTAAGAAAATTTCTTTTTTGTTTTTGCCGGAGTGCATTCACATTATCATCGCCCGATGGTCCTTCTTCCCCGCAATTCCATGAACGGTTGTGGCTTTCGCCGTCATTATTATGCTCACCATTGGCTTCATTATGTTTTTCATTGTAGGAAACAAGGTCGTGCAGGGTGAAGCCGTCGTGTGCGGTAACGAAATTCACGCTTGCTGTAGGCCGCCGGTCGTTATCCTCATAAAGATCAGGACTACCGGTGAAGCGCAGGGCAAATTCACCTAGCATACTGTCTGCTCCGCGCCAGTAATCTCTTATGCAGTCGCGGTATTTTCCGTTCCACTCCGCCCAGCCCGGCGGAAATTTTCCAACCTGATAACCACCTTCTCCAATATCCCAGGGCTCTGCTATCAATTTTACCTGCGAAATCACAGGATCCTGGTGAATGATATCAAAGAACGAACCCAGGCTATCCACTTCATGCAGTTCCCTGGCAAGCGTGGAAGCAAGATCAAAACGGAAACCATCCACATGCATTTCGAGTATCCAGTACCGTAAGCTGTCCATAATGACCCTGAGTACAATGGGCATCTGGGCATTCAGCGTATTGCCGGTACCGGTGTAATCCATATAAAAGCGGCGGTCTTCCGTTAGCCTGTAATAAGCGCAATTATCAATTCCGCGGAATGAGAGGGTGGGGCCCATTTGATTGCCTTCGCCGGTATGGTTATAAACCACATCAAGAATTACTTCAATGCCTTCTTTGTGCAGGGCTTTTACCATTTCTTTAAACTCATTCACCTGTTCGCCATGCACGCCTGCACTTGCATACCTGGCATCGGGGGCGAAATATCCTATTGAATTGTATCCCCAATAATTGGTAAGTCCGCTTTCCTTCAGGTGCCTGTCGTTTACAAAATGATGAACCGGCATCAGCTCCACCGCGTTTATACCCAGCTCTTTCAGGTATTGAATGGTAACCGGGTGTGCAATCGCTGCATATTTTCCCCTGATATTTTCAGGTATATCGGGATGCAGTTTGGTAAATCCCTTTACGTGCATTTCATAGATGATAGACTGGTGGTAGGGAATAGCGGGTGACTTATCGTTCTCCCAGTCAAAATTGTGATCAATTACAACACCTTTGGGAATAAAAGGAGCACTGTCAATATCACTGAAGCTCAGGTCCTGGTCTTCATGTCCCACTTCGTAAGCAAACAAGGCATCGTGCCACTGAATGGTTCCAGCTACTGCTTTTGCATAAGGGTCTATCAATAATTTATTTGAATTGAAACGGTGACCGTTTTTTGGTTCATACGGACCGTAAACACGGTAGCCATATAATTGTCCGGGGGAAAGCGCCGTAACATATACATGCCAGATGCGGTGTGAAACTTCTTTGATCCGGATCTTTACCGATTCCACCTGAGAATTGGAAGATTCAAATAAACAAAGGTCCACACCGGTTGCATTTTCAGCATAAAGTGCAAAGTTGACGCCTTCTCCGTCCCAGGTAGCCCCTAATGGATAGGGTTTACCCGGATATATAGTTGTATTCATTCTTAATTTGGAATAAGCAGACAACAAACCTTGTTGTCAGGGTGAATATCATGCAGTCAATATTCTTGCCAGCCATACTGTACAATGATCATCATCATTTGAAATCGCTTCCTTAGTTTCGCAGGCTGAACACTATGAACTGGGCAGAACATTTATATCAATATTATCGCGATTTAAAACCACCTCAGCAGCTGCCCAACCATGTGGAATGGCTGTACCCACAAAAAGATCCGGTTGTTATGAAAATTGTTGAACAATTTCTGCACCGGTATTATAATGATGAACACCCAAGAAGAATTTTTCTTGGTATCAATCCCGGCAGATTTGGCGCAGGCGTAACAGGTGTGAATTTTACCGCACCCCGGCAATTAAAAGAGAGCTGTGGTATTGATCACCCATTTAAAAACCAGACAGAGTTGTCTGCAGCGTTTATTTATGAAATGATACATGCTTATGGCGGACCTGATCTATTTTACAGGCATTATTTTATAGGGTCGGTTTGCCCGCTGGGCTTTATCAGGAATGGAAAGAATATCAATTACTACGACGATAAGGAACTGGCCAACATAGTAACACCTTTTATTTCAAAAAGCATAAGCGATCTTTTACAAAACAATGCCGACCGTTCCGTTTGTTTTTGCATAGGAGGAGAAAAGAACTTTCACTTCCTCAAGCATCTCAACAATCAAAACCATTGGTTTGAAAGGATAGAACCGTTACCACATCCCAGATTCATTATGCAGTACCGGCGAAAGCAAAAAGACCAGTTCATACAACTGTACCTGAAGGATATATCAAAAGAATTCTAACACTACCTGCTAACAATCTCTTACAATAATTATCTATTTTGGAGTTATCAATCTAAATCAACCAAATGCGATTACTCCTTATATTGCTTTTGCTGCCAATCTTAGGTATAGCACAGCCATCCTACAATAGCTATGAACGTGCTTTTTATAAAACCAACAATCCAGACACTATAAAATTCGTATCCAGAGCCAATGACACTTCTTTCATAAACTTTGGCAATCAAGAGATTATCATTACAAGCAGAGATACAATTATTCGCCTTTCTTTTATCGGGAACATGGAAACCCTGGATTATGTTGATGGGTCTACGTATGTTTCAGTAGATATGATGGGAGAAGACGGGATAAAGGGTATATTCGGTATGACCTTTCTGAAAGATGGCAGTCCTTCCCATTGTTACTTTAGTAATAAAAACGGTATGACACGGTGGGAAAAAATGACTAAGAATTAGTAATACCACACATATGGATTTTCATCATCACCAGATCCGCCATAATATTCATAGCTCTACCATACCTTGTATAAAACCCCTGCGCTGTCTTTTAAAAGCATCTTTCCGGGTTCATTAAAAGCCTAAATACGGTTTTCTTTTCTGTCCTAATAATATACCCGTTGAATATTAAGGTTAACCTTGCCTTTTATGCTGTCTCCAATCACCCTGCCGAAACTATCAAAGATTAAATCTCTGTGAAGGACAACAACTAATAGAGCTTTCAAAGAAGTTCCCAAACATGGTTAGAAATCTAAACTTCCTATTTCTTATTGACATCCATGTGCATTTTAGGGTAATTCAATATCGTTATGTGCCACTTCCATTTCATTATCTTAGTTTTGAATTTCCTTAAGTAAAAAATTATGAAATTCATTTCAGGCCAGCCAACAAGGCCGGTATTGATTGCAGATTGAAGTTCAGGCAACCAGGATGTCCGGTCCATTTGCAATAGCCCGATGCTCTTTCCTTCCAGTTAGTTTACATTTCATTTTTTCGTTTTAATTTTTCAGGTCATGCCGCAGGCTTCAACCGCTACCAATAAATTATATACACTCTGGTCGCTGATCAAACAATCGCTTCGTGGAGATAATTACGATTATACCCAGGGCAGCATCAGGCAGGCCATAGTTTTACTGGCCATACCCATGATACTGGAACTAAGTCTTGAATCGGTATTTGCCGTTGTAGACATGTTCTTTGTTGGCAAACTCGGTAAGGAGGCAGTGCAGACTGTTGGATTAACTGAATCTTTTATAACCATTGTTTACACACTCGCCATGGGACTCAGCATGGGAACAACCGCAGTAGTGGCCAGGCGTATAGGTGAAAAAAACAAAGATGGTGCTGCCCAGGCGGGTATGCAGGCCATCATCATTGCGTTGGTCATTACAGCCATTATAAGCATTACGGGTGTTGTATTTGCACCCGATATCTTAAGGATCATGGGCGCAACACCTGAAGTAATTCAAATGGGTACTCCTTTTACCAGGGTAATGCTTGGTGGCAGCCTGGTGATCATCATGCTTTTCCTGATCAATGGAATTTTTCGCGGGGCCGGTAATGCGGCCATTGCCATGAGAAGTTTGTGGCTGGCAAGTATTATCAATATTATTCTTTGTCCCATTTTTATTCATTTCTGGGGATTAACAGGAGCGGCCATTGCAACAACGGTCGGCAGGGGAACAGGTGTTATCTATCAATGTTACTTTCTGCTGAATGGGAGTAGTGTCATTCACCTGAAGGCCAGACATTTTAAAACAGATCTTACCGTTATCAGAAACCTTGTGAAAATATCAGCACCGGCCACTATCCAGTTCTTCTTTGCATCAGGAAGCTGGATCGTTCTTACCATTTTAGTAGCGCATACAGGGGGAACCAGCGCATCGGCGGGTTATCAGATCGCACTGAGAAACGTGGTCTTCTTTATCCTGCCTGCCTGGGGACTGAGTAATGCAGCGGCTACGCTGGTAGGACAAAACCTGGGTGCCTTACAACCTGAAAGAGCCGAGAAAAGCGTTTTGCTCACAGCAAAATATAATGCCATATTCATGTCATTCGTCACCTTCCTGTTCCTGTTTTTTGCAGCACCCATTATAGGCATTTTCACTAAAGATGCCGAAGTACATAAAACGGGAACTCTTGCACTGCAGATCATTGGAACGGGATATATTTTTTATGGCATTGGTATGGTAATGATACAGGCATTGAATGGTGCAGGTGATACCCGCACACCTACCTACATAAACTTTGCAGGCTTCTGGTTGTTTCAGATCCCCTTTGCCCTCCTCATGACCTACTGGATTGGACTTGGTGTAACCGGAGCCTTTATTGCGATCCCGGTGGCGGAAACCCTTATTGCGGTGGTTTCATGGATCTATTTTAGAAAGGGCAGGTGGAAAACGGTGAAGGTGTAGTAAAATATGAATTTCGAATTGCGCTGCGAATTCATTCCTTAAGTATTTATGAAGAGCGCTGGCGCGGGGAAACTTTGCATAACCAATTTCGCAACCATTTACTTCTTCCTTCAAATCAATTTTTGCCTAAATTCGACCAGCATCTCCAACATGAATAATAATACCATTGATACCAATCTGCTCAGGCAGATCTTTTTTATTGCTATTATACTTTTCCTGGGCATTGTTTTATTCCGGTAGCTCTGGTTTTTTACTTCCGCTTTTTTAGGTGCTGTTACATTTTATATGATCATGCGGGAACGCATGTTTTACCTTACAGAAAGAAAAGGATGGAAAAGGATCCATGCGGCCTGGGTGCTGATGTTGCTTTCATTTTTCGTGATACTGGTTCCTATAGGCATACTTGGCAATATTCTCTATGCCAAGATCAGCTATGTGGTTACACATTCAGGCGAGTATATTAATTCATTGAAGCTCACAGTGGCCCAGATCAAGGATAAAATAGGATACGAGATCGTAACACCCGATGCACTTAACCGTCTTGGTGAAGAAATGACGAGGCTTCTGCCCAAAGTTCTTGGCGTTACATTCAATACCATTACACTCATTGGTACCCTCTACTTCATTCTGTATTTCATGCTGATGAATGGAAGGGAGATGGAAGAATCCATTTATGAGAACCTTCCCCTGAAAGATGGAAATGTAGAGTTGCTGGGAAAGGAAGTAAGAACGATGGTGATCTCCAGCACGATCGGCATTCCGCTGATCGCCATCATTCAGGGCGTGGTGGGATTGATTGGATATTTAATTATTGGAATATCCGAACCCTGGCTATGGTTTGTAGCTACCTGTATAGCCGCCATGATGCCTGTTGTGGGGGCCGCAATTATTTATGTGCCGCTTACCATCATGTTATTTGCTCAGGGCGAAACGGGTAAAGGCATTGCTATGGGGCTCTGGGGTTTTATATTGATAGGATTAGTTGACAATGTATTCAGGTTGATGCTGAACAGAAGAATTGGAAACATTCATCCACTGGTGACCATTTTCGGAGTTATTGTAGGAATACAGTTGTTTGGTTTTATAGGACTGGTATTCGGACCCCTGCTTATTTCCATGTTTATTTTGTTATTACGCATCTACTCATCCGAATTCATTGTAAAGAAAAG
>CBIHLW010000050.1:0-11161 GCA_966210755.1 uncultured bacterium | reverse complement strand
TGGCAGTACAGGTGCGGGCAACGACCAGGTACGGTTTGATATGATCTTTCATATCATGATCCCCGGTACAGAGATCATTACTCCTATCAGGGATCTGACATTAAGCCGCGAACAGGAGATCGGATACCTGCGATCAAAAGGGATTGAAATGAATACAGAGAAAGCTATGTATTCAATAAATAAGGGTTTGTGGGGAACCAGTGTTGGCGGAAAGGAAACCCTTTCTTCCAAAGGAATGTTACCAGAACATGCATGGCCTGTTCAGGTAACTAAAAAAGAAGGTGAGGACATCAAACTTCATTTTGAAAAAGGTGAGCTGAACCAGATAAACGATAAAAAGTTTGACCATGCCACCGATGCCATCCAATACCTGCACCAGCTGGCAGCACCTTATGGAATTGGCAGGGATATCCATGTTGGAGATACGATCATTGGCATAAAGGGAAGGGTTGGATTTGAAGCAGCGGCACCCATGATCATCATCAAATCGCACCATGCACTTGAAAAGCATGTGTTAACCAAGTGGCAGCTTAACTGGAAGGACCAGCTGGCCCTGTTCTATGGTAACTGGTTACACGAAGGGCAGATCCTGGATCCTGTGATGAGAGATATTGAGGCCTTCTTTGAAAATTCACAAAAAAATGTAACCGGAGATGTGTTTGTTCAGTTAATGCCTTACCGTTTTGTGGTAACCGGCATTGAATCTAAATATGATCTGATGAGCAGCCGCTTTGGCAAATATGGTGAAATGAATACCGGATGGAGCGGTGATGATGTAAGGGGATTCAGTAAGATCTTTGGAAACCAGACAGCCATATGGAACCAGGTGAATAAGGAAGAATAAACCGGCTTCCCGCAAAAAAACAGTGAGCTACGTTATCCGTGTAAAAAGAATTACCAGTAATACGAATAAGCATGAATAAGGAAAAAACTGACCTGAGTAAAGCAAAAACAGGAAGTATAAAAACAGGGATCATTGGAGGAGCCGGTTACACGGGTGGAGAACTGATCCGTTTACTTATTCACCATCCCCAAGCTGAAGTTACCTATATACACAGCCGGAGCAATGCAGGTAATAAAGTTGCATCTGTTCACCAGGACCTGGTTGGAGAAACAGAACTTGAATTTACCGGTGAACTTTCCAATGATATTGACGTTATGTTCTTATGTGTGGGTCATGGCGAAGCAAAAAAATTCCTGGAGCAGCATACAATTGCCGACCATGTGCGGATCATTGACCTTTCTCAGGATTTCAGGCTGAAGGAAAAATCGGTTGCGGGTAACCGTTCCTTTATTTACGGACTTCCTGAAATCAATAAGGAACAGATAAAAACCGCACACAACATTGCCAATCCCGGATGTTTTGCCACCTCCATTCAATTAGGACTTCTTCCCCTGGCTAAAAAAGGCTTACTTAACCAGGAGGTTTATACTACAGGAATAACTGGTTCGACAGGGGCAGGACAAGGTCTTTCATCTACCTCCCACTTCAGCTGGAGGGCCAACAATATACAGGCTTATAAAACCCTGAACCACCAGCACCTTAAAGAGATCAGCCAGTCGTTAACGCAACTTGGCGCCAGGTTGCCCGAGATCAATTTTATTCCGTGGCGCGGAGATTTTACAAGAGGGATATTTATCAGTTCCACACTAAACTGCAACTGGACGGAAGTAGAGCTGGGACAGCTCTACCTTGACTTTTATGCAGATCAGCCTTTCACGCACCTGAGCCAGCAGGAAATTTTTCTTAAGCAGGTGGTAAACACCAATAAATGCGTGCTGCAATTAGAAAAAGTAGGAAGTAAACTGGTGGTTCATTCAGCCATAGATAATTTATTAAAAGGAGCATCGGGGCAGGCAGTACAGAATATGAATCTCATGTTTGGTGTTGATGAATGCAGCGGACTTAATTTAAAACCAACAGGCTTTTAATATGAAATTATTTGACGTTTATCCTGTTAATGATATTAATATCACCAGGGCATCAGGTTCCTATGTATGGGATGAGCATGATATCAAATACCTCGACATGTATGGCGGCCATGCAGTGATCAGCATTGGCCATACCCACCCACACTGGGTGAAAAGAATTGAAGAGCAGCTGCACCAGATTGCATTTTATTCCAACTCGGTTCAGATACCTGTTCAACAACAACTGGCTAACCGGCTTGGAAAGATCAGCGGCAAAGAAAACTACCAGTTGTTTCTTGTGAACAGTGGGGCTGAAGCCAATGAAAACGCACTCAAGCTGGCTTCGTTTCATACAGGAAGAAAAAAGATACTGGCTTTTAAAAAATCATTTCATGGACGCACTTCACTTGCAGTAGCTGCTACTGATAATCCGGCTATTGTGGCACCGGTAAATGAAACAGGTAATATTGATTTCATTGCATTCAATGATGAAGAAGCCATCATTTCTTATTTCAGGAAGAATGGCGCCTCCGTTGCTGCAGTTATTATAGAAACCATTCAGGGTGTAGGTGGCATCCATGTTGCCTCAGATTCTTTTTTAAAACTAACACATGGGTTATGCAGGGAAAACGGAGCTTTGCTGATTGCAGATGAAATTCAGTGTGGTTATGGAAGGTCAGGCAACTTCTTTGCTTTTGATAAAGCCGGTGTGGAAGCCGATATATATACCATGGCCAAAGGCATGGGCAATGGATTTCCTGTTGGCGGAATACTGATTGCTCCACACATAAAAGCCAGACATGGAATGCTGGGCACAACCTTTGGCGGCAACCATCTTGCCTGTGCAGCAGCACTGGCTGTGCTGGAGGTAATGGAAAAAGAAGAACTGATAAAAAAAGCTCGCGAAAATGGAGCCTACCTTATAAGTGAATTGAAAAAAACAGCTGTATTTGAAAATATCCGCGGTCTTGGATTAATGATCGGATTTGATCTGCCTGAAAATTTAAACACCCTCAAAAATACCTTACTTCTTAAGTATAAGATATTTACGGGTGAAGCAAAACCTCACGTGATCAGATTGTTGCCGGCCCTGTCAATTGAAAAAAGCGAGATCGATATTTTTTTATCAGCGCTGAAAGAATGCATCCGGGATGCCGCTAAAATAAAAGGTGAACAAATGGTAAATGAATCACCGGCGGGATTATAAAATTGAACCATAAAAACAGTAAGTAAAATTGAAACAATTCATTTCAGTTCATGATGTAAAGGATATTAACAGGCTTGTACAGAGCGCACTTGAATATAAATCAGATGCCTTCAGGCATAAAGGCCTTGGGGTGAATAAACGGATCGGCTGTTTGTTCCTGAATCCCAGTATGCGTACAAGATTAAGCACGCAGGTAGCGGCGCAACAACTGGGCATGGAGGCCATCATTTTCAATATTGGAAGCGAAGGATGGGCCCTTGAATTTGAGGATGAAGCCATCATGAGCGGAAATACGGTTGAACATGTTAAGGATGCTGCCCCGGTAATGGGAAAGTATTTTGACATACTTGCCATCCGCACCTTCCCTTCCTTAAAGAACAAGGAAGACGATTACAGTGAATTGTACATCAGTCAATTTATTAAATATGCAGGGATACCCGTTATAAGTCTTGAAAGCTCAACACTGCATCCTTTGCAAAGCCTCACGGATGTGATCACCATAACAGAAACATTTAAGGAAAAAAGAAGACCAAAAATTGTTTTAACATGGGCAACCCATGTAAAGCCCTTAACTCAGTGCGTTGACAATTGTTTTTCCCAATGGATCAATGCATGGAACTCAGCCGATTTTGTGATCACACATCCTGAAGATTATGAACTTGATGAAAAATTCACCAGGGGTGCCCACATCACCCATAACCAGGATGAAGCTTTGAAGGATGCCGATTATGTATATGTAAAAAACTGGAGTACGTATCAGGATTATGGAAAGATCTATTGCAACGATCCTGAATGGATGATGACCAACGAAAAACTCGCCCTTACCAACAATGCCAAAATAATGCATTGCCTGCCTGTGCGGAGAAATGTAGAACTGAGTGATGAGATCCTTGACGGGCCCAATAGTATTGTAACGCTTCAGGCATCCAACCGGGTATGGGCGGCTCAATCTGTTTTAAGTGAAATTCTAAGGAATGGATAAACTCATTGTTGTCAAGATCAGTGGAAATATCATTGACGATGAAAAAAAACTTTCAGCGTTCCTGAAGCAATTTGCCTCCATTTCAGGATATAAAATACTGGTTCATGGTGGAGGGAAAATGGCCACCCGCCTTGCAGAACAATTGAACATTCCCCAGCAGCTGTTGGAAGGCAGAAGAATTACTGATGCTGAAACATTGAAGATCATTACCATGATCTACGCAGGAACCATTAATAAAAATATAGTTAGCCTGTTGCAGTGCTATAAGTGCAACGCACTTGGTTTAACAGGTGCAGACGGCAACGCCATTCTTGCACACAAAAGATCAGATAGCGGCATTGATTATGGATTTGCAGGAGATATAGATGAAATAAATGTCAATTTATTTCAAAGCCTGCTGCTACAGGGTATTACACCTGTTCTGAATCCGGTTACACACGATGGCAGGGGGCAGTTATTAAATACCAATGCCGATACCATTGCCCAGGAAACAGCAAGATCACTGGGAAAACATTTTGAAACAACTCTTGTTTATTCATTTGAAAAACCCGGTGTTCTGCTTGACATAAAGGATGAAGGCAGTGTGATTCAACAATTGACAGCCATTGATTACTTTGAATTAAAATCAAATGGTGTGATTTCAGAAGGTATGATCCCCAAACTGGACAATGCATTCAGGGCACTGGAAAGGGGCGTGAATAAGGTGATCATTGGCAAAGCGGAAGAACTCTTACAATTAATAAAAGGTGAACAAGGAACAACCATTAGTACTAACTGAAGAACAGCTCACAGCCGGAGCAATAGGTTTATTAAAGGAGCTTATTGCCACGCCTTCTTTCAGCAGGGAAGAAGATAACACGGCAGTTGTTATTGAAAAATTCTTCAGGTCATTTGATATCCCGACACACAGGTACCTGAATAATGTATGGGTGAGGAATTTGCATTTTAATGAAACCCTGCCTACCATTCTCTTAAATTCCCACCACGATACGGTAAAACCAAACAGGTCATATACCCTGGATCCTTTTTCCCCGGTAGAAAAGGATGGAAAACTATTCGGGCTTGGAAGTAATGATGCAGGCGGATGCCTGGTTTCGCTTGCAGCTACCTTTTTATATTTTTATAATCGAAGAACCGGTTACAATATCGTATTTGCAGCTTCTGCAGAAGAAGAGATCTCAGGAAAAAATGGGATTGAATCCCTGCTTCCATTATTACCGGTAATAGATTGCGCCATTGTGGGGGAACCTACCAACATGCAACTGGCCGTGGCGGAAAGAGGATTGATGGTACTGGATGCCATGGCCAAAGGCATTGCCGGTCATGCGGCACGCAATGAAGGTGAAAATGCAATTTATAAGGCTATTCAGGATATTGATTGGATCGCTTCTTTTCAGTTTGACAGGATCTCTGACATGCTTGGACCCGTGCGGATGAACGTAACATCCATCGAAACGGAGAACAAGGCACATAATGTAGTGCCTTCTGAATGTTCCTTTGTTATTGACGTACGGATCAATGAACTTTATACGCATGAAGAAGTAATGGATATTATAAAAACCAATCTTCAAAGTGAAGTGACCCCAAGAAGTTTCAGGTTGAGATCCACTTCAATAGCCATGGATCATCCCCTGGTGAAGGCAGGACTCAAATCAGGAAGGGAACCTTATGGTTCACCAACTTCATCTGACAAAGCCCTCATGCCTTTTCCGGCTTTAAAAATGGGGCCCGGCGATTCCGCCAGGAGTCATACGGCGGATGAATTTATTTATCTTGATGAAATAAGGGAAGGGATCCGGTTGTATATAGATCTGATTGAAGCGGTAGTACTGTAAAAATAAAATCCTTGCTATTAAATTCTTGTAATTAACCAATATGAAGCTCTGGCAAAAAGAAAATACATCTGTTTCCGGCCTGATTGAGAAATTCACTGTAGGCAGGGATAAGGAATTTGATATACTACTGGCTAAATATGATGTTCAGGGATCCATTGCACATGTTACCATGTTAGGAGAAACAGGGTTGATGTCAAAAGAAGAATCCGGGAAAGCGCTGGAAGCATTACGGGATATAGGATCTGAAATAGAAAAAGGTGCATTCTCAATCAGCGAAGATGCTGAGGATATTCATTCTTATGTGGAGTTTTTACTGACGGAGCGAATTGGTGATACCGGCAAAAAGATCCATAGTGGCCGAAGCAGGAACGACCAGGTGGCAGTTGACATAAAATTGTACCTGAAGGCAGAGATACTGAATATTAAAACAGAAGTAACCAGGCTTTTTGATCTTCTGATCAGCCAGAGTGAAAAATTCAGGGATCATTTATTACCCGGATATACGCATCTGCAAATTGCCATGCCATCTTCATTCGGACTCTGGCTGGGCGCTTATGCGGAAAGCCTGGTGGATGATATGGAAGTTCTGGCTGCCGCGTATGTTGTCACCAATAAAAATCCGTTGGGCAGCGGAGCAGGTTATGGTTCTTCTTTTCCTTTGAACAGAAAGCGCACCACTGAACTGCTTGGATTTGCAGACCTGAATTATAACTCAGTTTATGCGCAAATGAGCCGGGGTAAAACTGAAAAGATCGTAGCCATGGGTATGAGTTGCCTGGCTGCAACCTTAAGCCGGCTTTCAATGGATTGTTGTTTATATCTCAGCCAGAATTTTAATTTTATTTCCTTTCCTGCTGAACTTACAACCGGCAGCAGCATCATGCCACATAAAAAGAACCCGGATGTTTTTGAACTGATAAGGGCCAGATCAAACCGTATCCTATCCATTCCGTATGAACTGGTGCTTTTATTGAACAACCTGCCCTCTGGTTATCATCGCGATCTTCAACTTACCAAAGAAATATTATTCCCTGCCATTGAAGAACTCAAAGCCTGCCTGCAAATGATGGTACTTATGTTGACACATCTGGAAGTAAAAGAAAACATTCTTTCGGATGAAAAATATAAATACCTGTTCAGCGTAGAGGCAGTAAATGAGCTGGTAAATAAGAATATTCCCTTCAGGGAGGCCTACAGGCAGGTAGGAAACCAGATAGAAAAAGGCGATTTTAATTTTGATACCGGGAAAAAACTCAATCATATTCATGAAGGAAGTATAGGGAAGCTATGCAATGATGAGATCGTAAGGTCCATGCAAAAAACCCTTTTACAATTCAGTTTATAAATTCCATACAGGTGTTGTAAATTGCTCACACATACTAATTCACCTGCATATGAACAATATATTAAGTCTTTTATTCTTTATTCCCATGCTGTCTAATGCACAGGATTGCAGCAGTTATCTTTTCATGAGTGATAATTCCACCGTACAGATGACCGTGTATGATAAAAAAGGAAAAGAAAGCGGAACACAAACATGGAAGATCTCAGAGGTAAAAAAGAATGGCAACCAATATGAATCTGTTGTAGCTGGTTCTTTTAAGGACGAAAAAGGAAAAGAGATTGCCAATAGTTCGGGGGTTTATAAATGTGAAGGGGGTGTACTGAAAGCCGATGTAAGAATGTCAATGCCACAACAACAGATGGAGGCTTACAAAGATGCTGAAGCAAAATTTGAAACGGCTTATATTGAATATCCATCCAACATCAGTGTTGGACAAACATTAAAGGATGTGGACTTCACCATGGAAGTAACGGGTAAGAACAACGCTGCTACCACTATCAATTATAAAATGGTGAACAGGAAGGTTAATTCCCAGGAAAAAGTAACAACACCTGCCGGCACCTGGGATGCATATGTGATCAGTTATAATTCTACTTTTAAAACACAGATAGGCCCTATAGGACTTCCTATAAACATGGAAGTGAAAGAATGGTTTGTTCCGGGAATAGGTACGGTTAAATCAGAAACATATAATAAGGCCGGTAAGCTTGCAGGATCTACCATGATCACTTCAATCACGAAGTAACATTCATCTTTTTTAAACAATCATCAAGGCTGGATTCCCAGTTTTTGATCCCGATTCCATAACTCCGGCGGATCTTGCTTGCATCCAGAGCAGAATAGGCTGGTCTGGCAGCCGGTGTTGGAAACTGACTGGTGGAAATGGGATGGAGCTGGCAACCGGAGTTGATCCTGTTCCGGATGCCCTGTGCAAATTCAAACCAGGTAATCAATCCCTGATTACAGTAATGAAATATTCCGGGAATGATCTCACCATGCCCGATGATGTGCATGATGGCGTCCGCAAGGTCAGCTGCATAAGTAGGACAACCCTGCTGGTCGTTTACCACACTGAGCGAATCTTTTTCTTTCATCAACCGCAACATGGTTTTAACGAAGTTCTTACCATAAGAAGAATAAACCCATGAAGTACGGATGATGATGGAATCCGGATTATTTTTTTGCGCCATGAATTCTCCAAGTAATTTGGACGCTCCATACACATTCAAAGGATCTGTTTCATCTTCCTCCTTCCAGGGCAATTTTTTATTGCCATTGAAAACATAATCGGTTGAAATATGAATAAACCCGGTTTTGTATCCGTGGCATAAAAATGCAAGATGGCCAACAGCGTTTCCATTGATCTCAAAAGCAGTCTCCTGCTCGGTTTCCGCCTTATCAACCGCTGTATAAGCAGCACAATTGACCAGCCATTCAGGATGGTATTGTTCAAAGACCTTTTGAAGTTTTTCTTTTTCTGTTATTGAAACATCTTCCCTGGATAAAAAAACAAAATTGAATTGAGGGTACTGACCCGACAGGTCTTTTAATTCGCTTCCCAATTGCCCATTGCTTCCTGTTACTATAATAGCTGGCTGGTTCATTGCGCCATCCATTCAAAATGATTAATGCAATGCTGCAGACGTGGCAATACAAGATCCTTTTCAGATATAATAGCTTTTTCTTTAGGTACCATCCAGTCAATTGAAAGAGAAGGATCATTAAAATATATCCCGGCCTCTGACTGTTTGTTGTATAACTGGTCGCACTTATAAAGCACCGTAGCTATTGGTGATAAAACAGAAAACCCATGTGCAAAACCGGGTGGACTGAGCAATTGTTTTTTATTTTCTGCAGACAGTACAAGGGAGAAATGTTTACCATACGTTGGTGATCCTTTACGGATATCCAGTGCCACATCAAGTATTTCACCTTCCAGTACTCTTACCAGCTTGGTTTGAGCGTAAGGAGGCAACTGATAATGCAAACCCCTGATTACACCATATGATGATCTGGACTGGTTATCCTGAATAAATTTGTAGCTGATGCCGGCCTTTGCAAATGAATTTTCATTGTAAGCCTCAAAAAAATAACCCCGGTTATCTTCAAATACCTGCGGCTCAATTATAACCAGCCCCGGAATATCTGTTGTAGTAAATGGCATATCAAAAACTCCAGTATGTTCTGCTTTTTATTTTATCCCTGTAAGCTCCTTTCAGATCAGCAATAAGTGCATGCGGTTTGGTAATGGAAGTAAAATATTCTTCGCTCAGGTCTGCATAGGGTTCATGACAAACTGTTACGATCACTGCGTCATAATCCTTACCCACTTCCTTAGTGAGCCCAAAACCATATTCATGTTCCAGTTCATTGCTGTCGGCATGTGGGTCAACTACATCAACATTTAAAAAGAATTCTTTTAATTCCTTCACCACATCCGCAACTTTTGAGTTCCTGATATCGCTTACATTTTCTTTGAATGTGGCTCCCATCACAAATACTTTTGCTGCCTTCACATCCCTTACGTTGCTTATGATATGTCGTACCACTTTCCTTGCCAGGTAAATGGACATGTTATCGTTGATATAACGGCCGGCCAGTATCACGCGGGAATTATAGCCCAGCTCACTTGCTTTATAAGTAAGGTAATAAGGATCTACACCAATACAATGTCCGCCTACGAGACCGGGTGTGAATTTTAAAAAATTCCATTTGGTGCCCGCCGCTTCCAGTACTTCGTAAGTATTGATGCCCATCTTATCAAAGATGATAGAGAGCTCATTCATCAATGCAATGTTGAGGTCCCTCTGGGTATTTTCAATGATTTTAGCCGCTTCCGCCACTTTAATTGACGAGGCCCTGTGCACACCGGCCTTCACCACCAGCTCATATACTTTGGAAATCTCTTCAAGTGATTCGGCATCTGAACCGGATGCCACTTTTATAATTGAGGAAAGTGTATGTTTTTTATCACCCGGATTGATCCTTTCAGGAGAATATCCCAGCTTGAAATCTGTGATGTTTTTCAAACCTGATAATTTTTCAATGATGGGTAAACAATCCTCTTCCGTACAACCGGGATAAACAGTTGATTCAAAAACCACGTAGTCGCCTTTTTTGATCACCTTACCAATGGTTTCCGATGCTTTCTTTACCGGAATGAGATCCGGAACATTATGTTCGTCAACTGGTGTGGGTACAGCAACTATAAAAAACGTTGCTTCCTTTAAAACGTCCAGCGAATTTGTAAAAGTGATATTGCAACCATCAAACGCTTCTTTATCCAGTTCGTTACTCGGATCGATTCCCTGCTTCATCATTTCAATACGGCCGGCATTGATATCAAAACCAATTACGGAAAGTTTTTTTGCAAACTCCAAAGCAATGGGTAATCCAACATAACCCAATCCAATTACTGCAAGCTTTTCCTTTTTATCTACTAATTCCTGGTACATGGGTGATAATTAAAAATTGGTGCAAATATATTCGGGAATCGGCAATCGTCAATCGGCAATAGGCAATCGTGGGAACACAGTATCCGTAAATACTAAATTAAAGATGATAAGGTGTGGCCGTTTCCCAATTGACGAATCACGATTCCCGATGCCCGTCTCCTCATTTCCCGCTCACAAACTCCTTCGGCTGCTTTGACCATTCTTCTGCCGGAAGTGATTTGAAATATTCATATGTTCTTGCAAGTCCTTCGCTGCGGTGAATGGCAGGTTGCCAGCCCAGAATCTGCTGTGCTTTTGTGATATCGGGCTTGCGTTGTTTAGGGTCGTCAGCAGGTAAAGGCCTGTAGGTGATCTTCACTTTGTTGCCGGTCAGTTTCAAAACTTCTTCTGCAAAATCCTTCAAAGAGATCTCATCCGGGTTACCAA